>JALGYA010000139.1 GCA_029824475.1 Fimbriimonadia bacterium
TCATTGCCCCAAGCATCCCCGGAATTGCCAAGGTCACGGCGACCTCGCTTCAGTCCGGGGCATCAGGCCTGTTTGCAGTTGAGTTTGTCAGTGATCGAAGCGTCCTTGACTCAGCCAAAGAGTTCATTGAGCTCACAGCGAAGACCTCTCTTGTCTACAGCATGCAGGACAAGATCATAGAGGCAACGGGTGAGGATCAGAGTGTCATCCTCCGGTACCGCGATATCGAGATCAAGGCCGCAGACCTTCAGCTTCGCATTCCAACTTATGAAGTGAAGGCGCGCAACGCGATCCTCACAATTGGCGATTTTCAGCAGGAGTTCAGCCAGCTCCACTTCAGGCTAAACCGAAGACGTGGCCAAGGGGTCACGAGCTATATCGGCGAGGTTCTTGAGCCGATCCGAAGCGGCTATTTGATCACCGTCAAGAAATCCCAGAAGGAGAGAATCGGACCGGTGACCATCACCTCACAGGGAATCACTCCCTTTGAGGGCTTCTACGACCGCAGGCTCAACAATTTCCAGTCGATCATTGACTCAATCTCAACCGTAGAGGCCAAGAAGGCAGTCGTCTTCCCTCGCAAAGAGATCTACTTCCACAAGTCGAACGTGAAGGTGACGGGCATTTCCGTCATGAAGGTCCCGCTGTTCCAGGTGCGCACGAATACGTCCTCGCCCCTCATTACCGAGCAGTTCATCCACGTCAGCAACAGCAACCTGGCCATCAATTATCCGCACTACACGGTTCTCAGGCCTGGCGAAACAAGCAACCTTCGGTTCCGCTATGGCAACCAGTTCGGATCAGGAATTGGCGCCTCTCGGGGAGTGTTCCTTGACTACGAGCATGGCTGGAACAAAGGTGATCAGATGCAGGGCGGAGTTGCCCTGACCGGGATCAATCGCAGCGACTGGGGAGCACGAATTCGGCAATATGTCCAGCCTGACCCAACGACAACCATCTCGGCCCAAATAGATTTCCCTGCGCACCGCAGTCTCTACTCGACAATCTCGGCGAACAAGGCCTTCGAAGGATTCAATGCCAACCTGAGCGGCAGCCATGGTCAGAGTCTGAACTCTCAGTCTCGCTTCCAGAACGACCGACTCAGCATGGTCGTTGAAAAGGACCCGATCAAGGTTAAGGCACTCGATTCCAGGCTCTTTGTTGGTGTAAATGCCCAGTCGAGCAAGTTCACCGGCGAATCGATCTCCAGAACGCAAGAGGGAGTCGGCCTGCACGCCAGAATGTCCTCTAACCCGCTTCGCCTTGCACGGGACCATACAGCGATGGCCAGCTACAAAATCAGCCATCTCAACGGCGATAGCGCCGGAAATGGCCTGTCTCATTTCGCAGCACTGAGCATCTCCTCGCGGCTTGCCCCTGGCCTGCTCATGCAGACGAGCTACGACTACGTTGACGATGGCTTCAACAGTCAATTTCTTGGCCGCCACAGGCTCACGTCTGAGGCCTACTATTCGGCTGGCCCGGTCTCCTTCCGTGGATATGCCTCCAAGTCCCTCGATCTCGATCGGCTGAACGCAAGCGCAAGCATGAACTACAAGTTCAGCGGGCTCTGGCGGCTCCACTACTCTTGGTACAGCGATCAGTATCTGGGCAGCGAGTACTTGAACCAGACTGTAATTCTGGGCTACAGGCTTGGATTCCGCGAAGTCGGCATCAGCTACAGCGCACGACGAAATAGGTTGGGTCTTGAAATCCTTGGCTCGCGTTTTTAGTCTTCTGCTGGCCGCTTTAGCAGCGGTCGCAGGCTATTCGCAGGCATACGGGGTCTTCGGCGGCTCAGATATTGTTGTCCCCGGATTCAACATCTCCTCGCAGGGCATCAGGGTCAGCTCTGCCGGCGGAGATCTCCTCAGGTTTGATCAGCCTCTCGAGGGCGTCAAGGTTCTGAGCCGATCAGACCGGCAGGCAATGTACTTCGCCGAGCCACAAGCCTGGTGCCCTGATCGCATCCGCGTCGACCTCCGCAGCCCTGGATTCGAGATTCACACCAGCTTCGGTTTGCAGTTGCATTTGAGCACGCTCCAGGCTCCGATACTCACAGTCGACGACGCCAGCTACGACGGCATCACGACACCGGCCAAAGACTGGGTCCTGATCGGGCACCGGGACAAACAGCCTCCGATCCTTCTGGCTTTCCCCGATGGGCCGCAGGCCGTCGAGGTGAGCGGTCGGGCCGGAAACTGGACTCTGACGATTGCCAAAGGCCACGAAGGCTGGTTTAGGGTCTGCCTCCCGCTTGGTCAGGAAAGACAGTCTGCAAGCCATGTCTCTGCCCTCGGTGCCATCGCCAAGAAGCTCGTAAGTGAAGCAGAGTATTGGACAGCGCCTTCCCCTGTTCTTGAGAGCTTCAAGGTGCACCAGGATGGGGATGAGCTGCGGGCGCTCTGGATGTTCGATAGACCGGGTGCCCTTGTCCCGCCGGCTGCTCTGCTTTCCGCCATACCGGGAAGCACGAAGATCATCTCAGCCTATGTGGATGCTGCTGCTCCGATGGAGGACGGCCCCACTGCTTTTTGCACAACGAACCGGTTGGAGCTCCGCTTCCCCATGCCCAAACTGCAGCCAGGCCGGCCGCTGGGGCAGGGCGAATTCAGCCGATTCCTGCTGCCCGCAGAACTCACGGGGCCGAAGGAGGGCTTTGAGGCCGCGATGGCGCTGATGCGCTTCGACAGACCCTCGACAGCCGCCAGCGAAGCTGAGTCCCTCCTCGAGGCTCATCGCCGGTCGATCGAGATCTGGGCGCGGCCTTTGGATTCTGGTTCGGGGACTCATGTCGATCTCAAAGGAGATCAAGTGGACAAGATCGCCGCAGGTGCGCTGGTTCAGCAGGCTGTCAATGCTTCAGCTGGCTCCAGCGCGAGGAACCAACTGCTCGCCGAGCTGCTCTGGCAGCGTGGATGGCGCACTTGGGCTATTCATGGCGATGAGAGCACCGCCGACAAGAGGGCCGCCGCAGCGGGGTTCGCGGCGATTGCCTGTGCGCTGGACCAGGATCCTGCACGGCGGCTTGACGGAGCGATGCTTCGCGCTGGTCTTGATGCTCAGAACGAACTGCCAAGGTACAGGGCTGAACATGGGCTCAAGGACTCGGCCACAGCTAATCGGGCGCCTGTTCCAGGAATCCTCCAGGCATTGATGCCGAGAGGTGATGCGGAGGCCCATCCCTTTGGGCTGCTCCTTAGATCACCTGTGGGCTTCACGGGAGACCGTAAGCTCTCCGTTTCAGGAGTGAGAAGGGAGGCGAGGTTCGGTTGGTTCGAGAACGAACTCAGAACATCACAGTTCACGCTTGCCTCCGATCTTGAGTTTGGCTTCGCCCCTGTGGCGCAGCTCTCTCTTCTTGAACGCGACCCTGATGGTATTGTCACTTATCGGCCGTCTGCGCCAGGATTCTGCAGGGCGCTGATCCGGCTGCCGGAGGGCACGGTCTTCCCGCCCGCTGTCGATCCTCCTGCTTACTCCGCGACTGAATCCACGTTGTAGTGGAGGCCGACGTTGTCTTTTCGCTCGATGGCACTCGCAACCACGTGCCTGGCTGCTGCCAGCATGTTAACCGCTTCCTGTGCATAGGCAGAGAACGGGGCCTCAGGAAGGGTTGCCACTTCGCGCTCCAGACTCACAATCTGCTCCTGCGCCTTCATCAAGCCCTTGTCCGAACGGAAGACGCCGGCACCGTGCGTCATGCAGTGCTGCAGGCTGTGCCGAATCCGAATCGCGTCGCTTTCCCGAAGACTAGGAGTCGGACTCGGCTCATCAGCCGGGCTTGGTGCTGGCTCACTCTGGGCAGCTTCTGCGGCCTGTTTACTGAAGACCATGGCTTCCAAAAGGCTGTTGCTTGCAAGGCGGTTAGCTCCGTGAACTCCCGTGCAGGCCACTTCCCCTGAAGCGTACAGACCGGGGATGTTGGTCTGGCCGTTGAGGTCCGTCTTGATTCCGCCGCAGGAGTAGTGCTGTGCCGGAGCGACAGGGATCCACTCCTTCTCAATCTCGATGCCGATTGATCTGAGCCGCTCCCAAATGGTGGGGAACTCTTCCTTGATGAGCTCAGGAGCGAGATGGGCAATATCCAGATAGACGCACCAGGTATCGAGCCTCTCCATCTCGCGCTCGATGGACCGAGAGACGATGTCGCGGGGGGCAAGCTCCAGCCGATCGTCGTAGAAGTTCATGAACCGCTTGCCGCGGTGGTTCCGCAGCGTTCCGCCAGCACCTCGGCACGCCTCGGTGATGAGGAATCCTCTCATCTGTGGGTGGACGAGCACGGTGGGGTGGAACTGCATGAATTCCATTCCTTCAATCTCCGCGCCTACCCGGTCCGCCAGCCCAATCCCATCTGCTGTCGCGACTCGTGGGTTGGTGGTGTGGGTGTAAACCATGCCGCAGCCGCCCGTTGCGACCAGAGTCGCGCTGCCGAGGAAGTCCCGCTCGCCCAGTTCGGCGATGTTCGCCCGAGCTCCCACGCACCGGTCGCCAGACATCAGCAGGCTGCTGACGAAGGCCTCTTCAAAAACGGTTATGTTTGGGCTGTTCCGGACGGCTTCGGTGACTGCTCGCTCGATTTCCCAGCCGGTCCTATCTGCGAAGTGGACGATGCGGTGTCGACTGTGACCTCCCTCGCGCCCAAGAGTGAGCTGATCCAGGTCATGGCCATCGAACTGCGTGCCGATCGACTGAAGCCACAGAATGGCGTCTGGGGCGTTCATTACGAGCTGTCTGACCGCATCTGGGTCGCAGAGCCCTGCTCCTGCGATCAGCGTGTCCTTCTCGTGCAGCTCCCAGGAGTCTGATTCGCCCACTGCAGCCGCAATCCCACCCTGCGCCCAGCTCGTGTTGGAGTCGGCAATCTGCGCCTTGGTGAGGACGCAGACCTTGCCGTATTCGGATGCCCGCAGTGCATAGGTGAGGCCTGCCAAGCCGCTCCCGATCACGACGCTGTCCCACTGGGTGGTCATTGCGCTCTAGGATAGTCGGTTTTGGCCTGTTTTAGGGTGGGACTCGGCTCCGATCAGGCCCAGGGCGTCTGGTATCCTCAGTCTCCCACGGGCGGTTAGCTCAGCGGTAGAGCACTTCGTTCACACCGAAGGGGTCGCTGGTTCAAATCCAGTACCGCCCACCACTTTCCTCTAGTTCCTTGCGTGGTATTCCGCGCTGCTGGCTCTCAGCATATCGAGGACTTTCATGTTGCCAAGAGTGTCGTTGATCGACATGTAGGGGCACTCTTTGGCGTCAAGGAAGTCTGCGACTGCGTCCACCTCGTTTGCGTAGAGCTGCTCGCCGGTGCACGATAGGTCAAGCTCCTCGGCTTCTGCTCCGGCCTGTTCGAAAATGAGCTTCGTGCCTGGCGTTGATCCCCAGGGGTTCTCAACCGTGATCATCCCTTTGTCACCGTAGATGCGGGCGTCGTTCTTCATCTGCAGGTGCACGGCGGTGGTGAAGGTTCCCAGGCACTCGTTGGGGAATGAGAGCTGGCCGGTTGCGTAGGCGTCGTAGCCGTTGGTGAGCTTGGATCGGTACTCGACCTCAATCGGCTCCGTGCCAAAAACCAGCCGCTGGAACGAGACACAGTAGGTGCCAACATCCATCAACGCTCCACCACCCAGGTCGGAGTCTAGTCGGAAGTTCTGCCAGTCTTCGCCGACATTGAAGCCAAATGAGCAGGCGACAACTTTAGGATCGCCGATGGCCCCTTGATTTAGCAGCTCCACCAGCTTCCGCGTTTGGGCACAGCATCGGTACATGAACGCCTCCATGAAGAAGACACCTTCCTCTTTCACCACTGAAAGCGCATCAGCAGCGCTGGCGTGGTCGAGGGTGAAGGGCTTTTCACAGAGGATTGCCTTGCCTGCTCGGGCACACTTCTTGGTCCACTCTGCGTGGAGATGGTGGGGGAGTGAGATGTAGACGGCCTCTACATCAGGGTTAGAAAGGACCTCATCGTAGCTGCAGCCAACGCCGCCCCACTTTCCGGCGAACTCGGCAGATCGCTCCGTGCTCCGTGAGCCGGTGGCGACAAGTCGCCCGGTCTTGCTGGCCTTGATGCCGCCAGCAAAAGCGTGTGCAATCGAACCCGGCCCGAGGATTCCCCAATTCAGCATGTGCTGAATTATGGGTTATACGGTCGCTTCGTAGCCTTCTTCGTCGAGAGCGGCTGTCATAGCTGCGACGGAAACAGTCTCTGCGTGCTCAACATCTGCTGTCGCAGCATCCAGGTCGACAGATGCAGACTGCACCCCGTCCATCTCTTCCAGCGTAGTCTTGACGTGCTTGACGCAGTTGCCGCAGCTCATGCCTTCAACTTTCAGGTGAGTTGTCATTTCTGGCTAGATTCTAGCCTGAGAGGCCATGCGGCGGAAGACTCTTGGCCTGCTGCATATAATTAAGGCCTACACGCGCGTTTATCGCAATGTCGACACATCAGCTCAGCTTCCGGTCTGTTTTCATCTCTGACCTCCACTTGGGGTCGGCAGGGAGCCGTGCGGATGAAGTCTACGAGTTCTTGACGGCAGCCAGCATGGAGCACCTCTATCTGGTCGGCGACATCATTGATGTGTGGGTCTCTGTCAAGACTGGCAAGTGGAGTCAGAGCCATACCAACGTGATCCGGGCGATCCTGAGCAAATCTCAGTTCGGCACCAACGTCTGGTACACGCCAGGCAACCATGATGCCTTCCTGCGCAGGATCAACCGTGCGGAGCTTGGCAAAATCATCATCGATGACGTCTTCATCCACGAGACAGCCGACGGCAGGAAGCTCTACGTCACGCATGGCGACCTGTTTGACAAGTCCGTTCACATGCTGTCCGTCGCGCTCATCGGCACGTGGCTGTACGAGATGATGACCGTGCTGAACGCCTGGTGGAACAACCGGCGAGTGCGCAGCCACAAGGAGCCGATCTCTCTCCATGCTGCAGTCAAGAAGAGAATGAAGAAGGCTGTGAATCGGCTGACTTGCTATGAGGATCAGCTCAGCCTTCAGGCTTCGCTCGAACACTGCGATGGTGTTGTCTGTGGCCACATCCACCGCCCGATGCTGAAAACGATGCCGGACGGGACGATCTACGCCAATTCCGGCGATTGGGTGGAGAACGGCACCGCCCTCGTTGAGCACTTCGATGGATCGCTCGAGCTTCTGCATCTCACGGAGATTCGCCGGCGGCTTCAGGCTGCCAAGGAATTTGACCCGAGTCAGCTGGCCGACCCGGTCCGTCAGGAAGAAGGGAAGTCGACTGATCTTCAATGATCCTGCGAATACTTGAGGCGCTTGGCGTCAGAGTTCTGTACGGTGCTGTCTCCAGCGATCCCCTTCCTGGATCAGCAGAAGTGGGCAAGCACGCCCTCAGCAGCACACACCTCGACTCAGAGATAGAGGGTGCCCACTACCACCTGATCGCAAATGTAGTCCGAGGGGCGTTCTATGTCGTTCCGCCGATCATTGGGGTGATGCACCAGGTTTGGCTGGTCGCGTTGCTCTCAGGAGCGGTTCTGCTTCTTCACATCCTGGTGATCATCACCGAATTCTATCGTGGTCGGCTGTGCCGGGCTCACCTGCCGGCTTCGGCAGATATTCCAGCACCTGAACCCGAACTCTCGACAGATCCACTTCCGGGCGAGATCTGGTTCAGGCCTAAGAAATGGGAATCGATCAAGCTCTATTTGATGCTGGGTGTCGGCCCGATTCAGTGGATGGTCCAGTGGTATGAGAGTCGACAATTCCTGTCCAAGGATCAGCGTGAGGCTGGAGAGAAGGCACGGTCACTCCAGTCACTTGGCCGAATCGGGCTGCTGAAATTTGTGGACTCGATCAGGTTTTCTGAGATCGTCCACTCGGTCAACCTGGTCGTAAACATCGCGATCTTCGCCTTTGCCTGGGCTGGTGGTGTTATGGCAGCCGCTTGGTGGATACT
>JALGYA010000007.1 GCA_029824475.1 Fimbriimonadia bacterium
CGACCTGGTCAGCTTCAGGAGCCCGGGCGGCATCGCTGTCAATGGAGATGGAACCGTGATCTACATCGCCGATTTCGAGTCAAATGTCATCTGTCGGGCAGCCCTCCTTTCTCCGTATCTTGATAAGCGATATCCATCGAGCTGGGAAGTGAGGGTGATTGCAGGCACAGGAGTTGCGGGATATCTCAACGGAGATGGCCTGACCGCCCAGCTGCATACTCCGATCGATGTTGCGATTTCAGCTGTCGATGAGAGTCTCTACGTGAGCGACGCAGGGCTCGACAAGATTCGCCACCTAAGATCGAATGGCGGCGATCCAAGAAGTGCAGCAAATTGGCAGGTTTCACTGTTCGCGGGAAGCAGTGGCGTATCATCGACGAGTGGCTTCGTTGACGGGACGCCCGGAACCGCGAGATTCAGCTCCCCCCAAGGACTTGACATCGGTCCAAATGGTGACCTGTACGTGGCGGATTTCAGTAATGGCGCGGTTCGCGTGATCACTCCGAGTGGAATCGTCTCAACGCTTGCCGGAAGCCCCTCGATTAATTTCAAAGACTCAACTACAGGTGCGCTGGCAGAGTTCTTTTACGTCGCTGGTGTGGCAGTTGATGACGCTGGTTACGTCTACGCGACCGATTACTTCAACGATGCGCTTCGGCGTGTCTCTCCGGTGACGGGTGAGACACGGACAGTCGCTGGTGGCGGAGCCACAGAGTATGTTGACGGTACTGGCGACAACTTCACCATTACGACTCCGAAAGCTGTAGCGCTTACGCCCTCTGGATCGGTTCTGGTTGGCGGCCTTCGCACAATCCATCGGGCAGACAGAATAATCGACGACGCAGCCCGCTGATCCTATCGGCAGGCATGAAACAGCCCTCAGGAAGCTTCCTGAGGGCTGATAGTTTTTGTCAGACAGGCTGCTTGATGACGCGGAGGTAAGGCTTCTGCTCGTCCCAGCCACCAGGGAACATGCCTTCGGCAGCTTCGTTGCTGACGGAAGGGAGAATGATCACGTCGTCGCCCTGCTTCCAGTCGACCGGAGTCGCGACCTTGTGGCTGTCGGTGAGCTGAAGCGAATCCACAACCCTCAGGATCTCCTCAAAGTTTCGCCCTGTTGGGGCGGGATAGGTGAGAGTGAGGCGCAGCTTCTTGTTCGGGTCGATGATGAAAACAGAGCGCACGGTCATCTGATCCTCCGAAATTGGATGAATCATGTCGTACTTCAGGGCGACAGATTTATCCGCATCGGCAATCAGAGGGAAGTTGAGCGCGTGGCCCTGTGTCTCCTCGATATCGCCGATCCAGCCCTCGTGCTGAGCCATCGTGTCGCAGCTCAGGCCGATGACTTTGACGCCGCGCCGGTCGAACTCACTCTTCAGCTTGGAGACCTGCCCCAGCTCTGTCGTGCAGACGGGCGTGAAGTCCTTCGGGTGGGAGAATAGGATCGCCCAGCTTCCGTCAATAAAGTCGTGAAAGTGGATCGGTCCACCGACCGCATCCTGTGTGAAATCTGGCACTACGTCGCCAAGTTGAATACCCATTTGGTCCTCTCGGGGCCGTGCCCCAGACTTCAAAACGAGAATCACACCGAGTGGTTCCCACAAACGCAATTAGGGCCCGACATCGTGTCGAGCCCTAAGCAGTCTAGACCGTAGCTTCTTCGCGGGGCGGCTGCCACTTGACGTCAAGCTTCTTGACTGCCGCAGCTTCGTTGAGCCGACCCACAATCTGAGTCGTCGGCGCGCTCGTCAGGAGCTCGGGATTCGAGACCGCCTCTTCGCAGATCTCGATCATCGCGTCGCAGAAGGCGTCGAGGGTCTCCTTCGACTCCGTCTCCGTCGGCTCGATCATCATGCACTCAGGCACGATGAGAGGGAAGTAGTTGGTCGGCGGGTGGTAGCCCTTGTCGATCAGCCGCTTGCTGATGTCTAGCGCGCGGACCCCGCCAGCTTTATACTGCTTCGCCGTCAGGATGCACTCGTGCATGCAGGGGCGGTTGTGGGCGGCAGGCAGAACATCTTTGAGGCGAGCCTTGATGTAGTTGGCGTTCAAGACCGCGTGCCTAGCTATCTCAGGCAGCCCATCTCTGCCGTACGCAGAGAGATAAGTGAGCGCACGAACCGCCATCAGGAACTGGCCAAAGAAGCTCGATACTCGACCGATAGACATCGGCCGTTCCGTGTCGAGGATCGGGATGCCCATCTCGTCCTGCTTGACCACAGGGCCAGGCATGAACGGCTCGAGGTGGCTCATCAAGCCGATCGCGCCACAGCCAGGGCCGCCGCCGCCGTGGGGGGTGCTGAATGTCTTATGCAGGTTCAAGTGCATGCAGTCGAAGCCATGATCGCCGGGGCGAGTCACACCGACCATCGCATTCATGTTCGCCCCGTCGCAGAACACCTGTCCGCCAGCCTTGTGGACCATGTCACAAACCTGTTTGATGCGAGGCTCAAAGAGGCCGAGCGTTGACGGGTTGGTCACCATGAACGCGGCTACCGAATCGTCGAGCAGCGCCTTCAGGGCCTCGATGTCCGTGTTGCCTTCATCGTCCGTGTGGACGGTCTTGACCTTGTAGCCGCAGCGGGCTGCAGAAGCCGGGTTAGTGCCGTGCGCGGAGTCCGGCACGAGGACGACGTTGCGCTTCTCGCCTTCGCCTCGGAAGTCGTGATACGCCTTAATCATCATCAGGCAGGTCAGCTCGCCGTGCGCGCCGGCGACCGGCTGCTGCGTGATCTCATCGAACCCGGTGATCTCCTTGAGGAACTTCTCAACTGCGATGATCACCTTGAGGGCTCCGGTGGCGGTTTCAGCAGGCTGCATCGGGTGCAGCTTTGTGAAGCCCTTCATCCCAGCGGTTAGCTCGTTGATGCGCGGGTTGTATTTCATCGTGCACGAGCCGAGTGGATAGAAGCCCGTGTCGATGCCGTAGTTGATCTGACTGAGGTTGGTGAAGTGCCGGACAAGCTCAAGTTCGCCGATCTCAGGCCATGGGACGCTGTCTCTTGTTTCCCCGATGGCTTCATTGAGATCCACTGACGGCGTTTCGGCTACAGGGATATTGCAGGCAATGCGGCCTGGGCTCGACTTCTCGAAGATTGAGGTGGGGGTGGGGACTGTTCGTGTTGTCATTTTCTTTTCTCCTGCCTCTTCCTTCAGTCCTTTTCGAACACCACTGTCGAATTGTCCTCGAATGGCGGGTAAGCCACTTGATCAAACCAATTATCGTCCCATCCCGGAAGCTGTTTGGAAAGAGCTTTCATCACGGCTTCAAATCCGGCTGAGTCTTCTTCGGGAAGCAGCGCCTGTGATCCGTTTGAGAACGTGATGTCGAGTCCAAACTGGTCCTTGACGGACCAGTTGTGCTTGCTGACAATCACCTTCGCGATCGTCTCAACCGCTCTGGCATCCACATGGCCGTCAGCCTGCCTGACCTTGATCCTGGCCTGATCGAGGCTGACTCCCACGATCAGCAGGTCTTCCTCTTCGCTCTCAAGAACGGAGCGCAGCGCTTCAGCAAATCTGTCAATTTCTGCTTTGCTCCGGATCTCTGTGACAGCGACAAGGAGGCTGTTCTCCATGCCCTTGTAGTGCTTGCCCAAAGGCAACCCTGCCAGGATGCCTTTTTTGAGCAGCGCATCTCGGACCCCCTCTGCCGATCTTGGAAGGTCGAGGACGAACTCACCAAAGACCTTGCCGCCAAAGCGGAGTCTGCCGCCTGCTGCTGTCAGCTGCTTAATTGCGTACTGCGTGTTTTGAACCGTCGACTCAGCGATGGAGCGGATGCCGTTCTTGCCGACGGCGCTCATGTAAATAGTTGCCGCGAGGGCCATCAGGGCCTCGTTGGTGCAGATGTTGCTGGTCGCCTTTTCGCGGCGGATGTCCTGCTCTCTGGTTCGCAGGGTCATGGTGTAGCCCGGTCGTCCCTGGCCATCTGTTGTACGACCAACGATGCGTCCAGGGATCTGACGGACAAACTCTTTCCTGCAGGCGAAGAGACCGAGGAGCGGCCCTCCAAATCCCATCGGAATGCCGAGCGGCTGGCCTTCGCCGGTAATGATGTCGGCCCCTTCTTCACCCGGAGCGGGGAGCAGTCCACAAGCTGTGGGATCAGCAGAAACGACCAACAGCGACCCCGTCTCGTCGCACGCCTTTCGCGCAGCCTTCATGTCGGCAATGAGGCCGAAGAAGTTGGGCTGCTGGAGGATGAGGCAGGCGGCCTCGTCTGTCAATGCTTCGAGTGACTCAACCCGACCGGTCTCAGCGGTCGGGATCACTCTGACTTCAACGTCCATTGCCCAGCAGTAGGTCTCCAGCGTTTCGCGGTAGTGCGGGTGGACTGCCTCACTGACTACAACCACGCTGCGCCGCTTGATGCTGCAGGCCATGAGGGCTGCTTCGGCGAGGGCGGTCGCTCCGCAGTACATGCTGGCGTTGGCCAGGTCGGCGCCGTAGAGCTCGGCGACCATGGTCTGGAACTCGTAGATTGTCTGAAGATAGCCCTGGCTGACTTCCGGCTGGTACGGCGTGTAGGCCGTGAGGAATTCGCCGCGTGAAATCAGAGCGCCGACGGTTGCCGGAATAAACCGGTCGTAGATGCCGGCACCCAAGAAGCACGTCGTGGTTGCGAGATCAACGTTCTTGCCCGCGAGGTCATGAAGGGTGCTGAAGAGCTTATGCTCGTCCATCCCTTTCGGGACATCAAGCTCACCTTTGAGCCTCAAATCCTCAGGGATTTCGACAAATAAATCTTCGATCGAATCGACTCCGATCGTCTCCAGCATCGCTTTCCGATCGGCGTCGGTGTGCGGAATGTAAGGCATTTGACTTCAAGCGGGCCAGGTCGGCTCCAACTAAGAGTCTACGGCTTTAACCAGACGTGAAAAGGGCCCGGCTGGGACGATATTCTCAGCCAGGCCCGGTGGATTACTTAAGCAATCTCTTTTTCGTACGCCGCGGCATCCAGAAGGCTGTCGAGCTGCGATGCGTTGTCCATCTTGACCTTGACCATCCAGCCCTCGCCGTGAGGGTCAGAATTGACAAGTTCGGACTGGGCCGCCAAGGCCCCGTTCACTTCTGTAACTTCACCGCTGACGGGAGCATACAGGTCTGATACCGTCTTGACGCTCTCCACAGATCCAAATGAATCTCCAACTTGCACGGCTCTGCCCGCTTCGGGCAGATCGACGTAGACAACGTCTCCCAGCTCAGACTGGGCATGGTCAGTAATTCCGATGGTGACGGTGTCGCCGTCGACTTTCAGCCATTCGTGGCTTTTCGTGTATTTCAGGTCTGCTGGAACGCTCACAGGGTCAGAATCTCCGGCAGAAATTCTACCCACGTTAAGCACCCTGTGGGAGCCCTGCGCTCGCGCATAATGGGGCTGGTCATTCCTGAGGCCGCTTTCTTATGCCGAGCAAGAACTTTGGATTCGTCACTCTCTTCCCGGAGATGATCGAACAGGCGCTCTCCCACAGCATCATGGGCCGCGCACAACAGGACCAGATCGTCAATCTAGAGACGTCAAACCCACGCGATTTCGCGACCGATGCTCACAAATCTGTGGATGACACTCCTTTCGGAGGCGGGCCAGGAATGGTGATGATGGCGCCGCTGGTGCAGCAGGCCGTTCAGGCACTCGATCCACAAGAGGGAGCCGAGATCATCCTCACCGACCCAGCTGGTGAGAAGTTCACCCAAGACGCAGCCGAAGACCTGGCAGGGAAGTCACAGGTCATTTTCATCTGCGGCCACTACGAGGGGATCGATGAGCGAGTCCGGACGAAGATCGCCACCAGGGCCTATTCCGTCGGAGACTTCGTGCTCACGGGAGGCGAGCTTCCTGCTCTGACGATGGCGGATGCGATCATTCGCCTTCTTCCCGGAGTCCTTGGCGATCCCGAAAGCCACAGGGACGATTCGCACTCGAACGACGGCCTGCTCGGGTTCCCGCTGTATACAAAGCCCCAGGAGTTCCTGGGCGAGTCCGTACCGGACGTTCTGCTTTCGGGGCATCATAAGAATATCGCCCGCTGGAGACGACAACAGCAGCTGATCAGAACCCGAATTGCGCGGCCAGACCTATTCTGCCGTGCGGACCTAAAGGATGACGATCTCGATCTGTTATAATCCCGTCTCTGCGCGAAGGCGTATTTGAGGGTTTTAAGCGATGTCAAAGCAGGCGATTCTGGAAAGTGTGGGCGCAGCCTACATGAAAGATGATCTCCCGGATATTAAACCGGGCGACACAGTCAAGGCGCACGTCAAAGTGCGTGAAGGCGGCAAAGAGCGAATCCAGATTTTTGAAGGCGTGTGTATTGCCACAAACAACGGAGGAGTTGCCAAGAACGTTGTCCTGCGAAAGATGAGCAGCGGTGTAGGCGTCGAGAGATGCTTTCCGGTCCACTCGCCCAACGTAGCCAAGTTTGAGGTCACGCGAAAGGGTCGAGTTCGACGAGCGAAGCTCTACTACCTTCGAGACCGCGTCGGCAAGGCTGCACGCATCCGAGAAAAGCGCTAGGAAGACTTGATCTTGCCGAGCGTCTTCAGCCTAATAGCCCAGAGCAGCTCCCAAACGGGCGGAGCTATGTACTGGATTGACAAGGCTGCGAGAACCTCGCTCGGCACAGTTCTCATTTTTGCCCTAGTATTGACCGCGATTCGCTTCGCGGTCTTTTTCTATTTAGAGAAGACCCCCAAGCACAAACGGACTGGCGCCTATTCCGGTGCTAGGGTGGTCAACGAGCTGTCAGACGCTCTGATCTACGCAGCAATCGTCGTGTTCATGCTGGTCAGGCCGTTCGCGATTCAGACGTTCTGGATTCCGTCCGGATCGATGATCGACACGCTGCACCTCAACGACTACATCGTCGCCAACAAGTTTGTCTATCGTGTCAGCGAGCCGGTCGCCGGAGACATCGTGGTGTTCAGCCCCCCGGAGTCGTCGCAGCAGCACGGTCAGCCGATTGTTGAGGACTATATCAAGCGCCTGATCGGCGTCCCTGGTGATCTGATCGAGATCAGAGACAGGGTGATGTATCGCAATGGTGTGGCTGTTTCCGAGCCGCACGTCGTATTCACAGACTTCTCCCGAGAGAAAGTCCTTCCTAAGGACATGTGGAAGGACGCCGACTACGATGACTTCAAGCTGATCGACGTCGATGGAGTGGCGGTTCCAATTCTTCTGTCACCTTCCGGTGATGCTCACTTGGGCGCCAACCACCCCGGTCTGGCCGATCTGGACCACTCGACCAACCTCATCAGCCAGGCGCTTAGCGCTGATCCGATCAAGATCCCGGACGGCTACTTCCTGTTCATGGGAGACAACCGCAATGGCTCGTGGGACGGAAGATCGTGGGGCCTCGTAGAGCGCGACTCTATTATCGGCCGCGCTGAGTGCATCTGGTTCCCGTTTAGTCGCTGGACCCGCACACCACGGGCCCAGTTCCCGCCGATCCAGTAGGACCGGCATTCTCCCTATCTCACTTTGGGTTCAATCAGGCACAATCACGCCGTGCTGACAGGGTTGGACGGACCTGCCGATGGCAGGCAGAATATGGCTCGCGATTTAGAGCTGTTAGAGAAAGCAGAGCAGGGGACACCGCAGTGGCGCGTCTACAGTTGGACAGAGCCATGGGTCACCCTTGGCAGATTCCAAAAGCCTGAACAGGCGATCCTTCCTGACTGCCAGATTTCTCGCATCATTCGGCCCACAGGCGGCAAGGCTGTGCTGCACGGTCACGACGTGACACTCGGCATGGCGGTGCCCTTGGCATCACTCGGCTTGACCGATAAAGAGTCGCGCAGCGTCGGCGCAGTCTATCGCCACGTGATCGGCCCGATTGTTGAGGCGATGCAGGCGGCTGGGTCAGCCGCTGAACTGGCCGAAAAAACGGACTACGTTAGCTTAGAGCCCAGAACGGCGGACTGCTTCGCCCATGTCTCTCCCAACGACGTGGTGGACCCTGAGACTGGGCAGAAAGTGTGCGGCTGCGCGCTGCGCCTGACAGCCACCGCTGTGCTGCTCCAGGCATCTATGCCGATCAGTGAACCCCTGGTCGATCCGTCCGAAGTATTCGCTCGCCCCAGCGATGCAGGCTGGACTCCCATGGATCCGGTTAAGTTTACAGAGGCCCTATCAGGCGCATTTACCGAATCTCTCGCCGCATTCTGAGCGTAAGCTAGTTAGAGAAGGTCAATGAAGATGAGAAGAGGAATTCTGTTTGGCACGGCAGTGGCCCTGGTGGCTGCCGGTGCACTAGCGACCGCTGGCCCTCAGGCGACAGCAGTCAAGGCTGTCCAGCAAGCCAAAGATGGGCAGGTTGTCAAGTTCAACTACAAGAAGGGCAAAGTCTTCAAGTACAAGACTGAGACCAAGATGGAGATGGAGGGCATGATGGAGATGGTCATGGACATGTCCATGATCCAGAACATCGGGGTAAAGGATGTCAAGGATGGCGGCGCGACCCTGGCAATGAGCTTTGAAGACTTCAAGATGGAGAGCGAAGGCGGCCCTCCAGGATCTGAAGACGGCATGGCTGAAGCCCAGGATGAGCTCGAAGGCACAGAGATCACGCTGGATGTTGACCCGCAAGGCAAGATCAAGAAGATTGATGCTGGCGATGCAGGAATGTTCGCCTCATCCATGATGTCTCAGGTTGGATTCCTGGGCGTTGTCTACCCCAAGGAGGCGATCGCACCCGGCTCGACTTGGAAATCTGAGTACGACCTCAAAAACATGCCGGGCATGGGCCCCATGGGCGCTGAGGACGTGGAAATGGAGGTGACCGGTGACCCGATCGTCCTCAACTTCAAGGTCGAGTCGATGGACAAGGCGAAGGATAGAGCCGTCATCAGCTACACCATGAAGGGCACGAACAGCATTTCGATCGACGCACAGGGCTTCCAGATGGACATGGACCTGACGATGGATGCTGTCGGCGAACTGCAGGTCAGGCTGTCCGACGGTTTCCCAACAAAGTCGACCGCCAGTATCTCGACCATCACAGACATGATGGGCATGGAGATGAATCAGAAGATGACCGTCTCGATGGTGCTGCAGAAGTAGACTTCGGTCTTAGAAAACGAATTCGGGGCGGCCAGCTTAGCTGGCCGCCCCGATCTTGTTTTGGACGCTAATTCCTGTACAATGGAAAAATGAGAAGGGTAGGAGTCGCGATCATAGTAGCCGTCAGCGTCCTCATGGTGGGATGTGGTGATGCTTGTACCAGGGCTCAAAAAAAGCAGGACGATGCTATCAATGAATTGAGGGCCGAACTTAGTGGAGCAGTTGATCTGTTGGACACTTACCCAGATGTATCCAAGTTGAAATCAATGAAGAGGATGTCTCAAGCATCCCGTGAAGAGCTCACACAAGGAGTGAGTGCGGAACTAGTTGCAGAGCTGGAAGCTCTGCTCAATAAGGGCAAGGACTCAGACTATGCAGTGCAGGAGAAGCAGGGCGGTCTAAGCGCCATGAGCGAGTCAGATGCTGACAGGGTTCTGGACATTGATTACGAGACCAAAAAGCTGATGCTTGAGATCGCCAAGCAGCAAGTTAAGCTGACAGAGAACAGTTGCGGGGCCCCTTGATCAGAGAGCGTATTTAGGCTCGCTGATAAGAAACTCGGGGCGGCCAGCTTAGCTGGCCGCCCCGATCTTGTATCGATTGCTCTGAATTATCAGTTCGGCGAAGGAGTGATGTTGAAGCCCTGAGTGGTGAGCTCCTGGCCGATGTGGCGCAGCTTCTTCATCGCGCGAAGCTCGATCTGGCGAACTCGCTCTCGGGTGACGTTGAGTGCTGAGCCGACCTCTTCGAGGGTGCGGGCTCTGCCGTCGTCAAGGCCGAATCGGAGTCGAACAACGTCTCGCTCTCGCGAGGTGAGTCGTCCGAGGATTCCGTCGATCTCTTCGCGTCGGATGAGGCTCCACGTCACGTCCGTGGGAGTCGGCATGTTCTGCGAGGGGATGAAGTCTCCGATGGAGCTGTTGTCCTTCTCGCCGACAGGCGTCTCAAGCGAGAGCGGCTCGATGGCAACTCTCAGCATCTCCTGAACTCGGTCAGCCGGCATGCCGACCTTCTCAGCGACTTCCTCAGGCGTCGGCTCGCGGTGGAGCTGCTGCTGGAGGCTGTTCGCCGTCTTCATGACCTTGTTGATCAGTTCTGCGACGTAGACCGGGATTCGCACCGTGCGGCCCTGGTTGATGATCGCACGAGCGATTGCTCGGCGGATCCACCAAGTGGCGTAGGTGCTGAATCGGAAGCCCTTTCTCCAGTCAAACTTCTCGACGGCTCGAATGAGGCCGAGGTTTCCTTCCTGGATCAGGTCCGCCAGCGGGATGCCGCGAGCGTTGTACTTCTTAGCGATGGAGACAACAAGTCTGAGGTTGGACTCGATGAGCTTCTTCTTGGCCTGTGTGCCAAGCTTCATCACGTCCATCTTTTCCCAGTCGGAGAAATTGTGGTCGGAAGGCACCTTCGGGTTGCGAAGTTCGCCGACCTTGTCCCACTTGTCCTGCTCAGCAAGATCCTTGGCCTGAACCTTCTTGGCGAGGTCCTCTTCTTGGGCAGGGGTCAGCAGATGTGCGCGGCGTGTCTGCCGCATCCACATCTCAAGTTCTTCACCCTCATCACGCTTTTGCTCCTCCTCCTCTTCCTCTTCTTCTAGTTCAAGAAGATCGTCATCCAGAGGCTCGCTTTCGTCCTCGATCATGTGTTTCGAGGCGTCCACGTATGCGTGTCTGCTGTGGGTTCGGACTGTAATGGCTTTTCCGCGTCTCACTTTCGTAGGCTTCCCAGCTTCAACCGGCATGGTGATTTCCTCTGCAGCATCTGTGCCTTTTTCGCACATGCATGCAAAGGTCCTTCAAAATACAGGAAATTCGTGCCGAAGTCAAGCTTTTTAGGCCAATGGCCTGGCGCGCAATGGGCAAGTTGGGCCCGGATCTGGCTGCGCACTAATTACCTAAGACGCACGAATAGCTGCTTATGCTGCAGATGGTCCTATGCGGGCTGCAGTGATCTAAGCCTCTCGGCTGTCTTGGCGAGGGTCTTGCCCATCTCCTGAGCGGAGTCCGGTGTGTTGATTTTGGAGAAGCTCACACGAGCCGTTCCACGGGACCACTCCTCAGTCATCCCCATCGCTGAAAGCACCTCACTCGGCTTTTTTGAACCTGATGAGCAGGCCGAGCCGGCGCTGATCGCATAGCCCTGGGCGTCCATTTCGATCACCAGAGTCTCACCCTGGAGGCCTGCAAAACTGAGGCTCATCGTGAACGGGGACTGGTTGGTGTGGTCGTTGCGGCGAACATCCTTGACCTTGGAGACTTCTTCCCAAACGATCTCTCGCAATCGGGTCACGTGGGCCCTGTTGTCCTCGACATCATCTCGCGCAGCAGCTGCGGCTGCGCCGAACCCGACAATCGCCGGCACGTTGAGAGTTCCAGCCCGCAACCCCTGCTCTTGACCACCGCCAAGAAGCAGCGGCTCCAACTCGTAGCCTCCCTCTATATAGAGCGCGCCCACACCCTTCGGCCCGTAGATCTTGTGGCTGCTGAAGCTTGCGTAGTGCATCCCTTCAACCGTGACGGGCACTTTGCCGGCGCCCTGCGTGATGTCGGAGTGGATCAGGGCTTCGTTTGAGTCCGGCAGATCGATAACCGCGCCAATTTCTGAGTTGACCTTCATCACGCTGATGAGGTCTGTCCCCTCTTCCGGCGGCTTGATCGTCCAGCCATCATTGCCAAGAATGCTGCCCTGAGGGAGATCCATCGCAGGAGCCCTCACCGAGCTGTGCTCGAAGGGGCTGACCGCAAACCTGCCGCTGTGCTGCAGAACCCAGTTGTTGCTCTCCGAAGCTCCTGATGTAAAGATGATCTCGCAGGCGTCTTCAGCACCGACGAGGCGCTGGCAGCGCTCGCGTGCAAGGTCGACAGCCGCCATCGCGCGCCTGCCCCACAGATGCATGGAGTTGGCGTTGCCAAAATGCTCGCCCAACCAGGGGAGCATCTCCTGCAGAACCCGGGGGTCGATCCGGGTCGTTGCAGCGTTGTCGAAGTACCTTGCAGAGTCCATCGTCGTTGATTCCCTGGACCCTAAACGCCGACGGCGGAGAGAGCTTCCTTGACCAAAGTAGCGACGTCGCTTGTTCGGTCTGCAACGGCTGCGCCTGCGTCAAGCAGAGCGTCAACCTTGGCCTGAGGTGTGCCCTTGCCGCCGGAGATAATCGCTCCAGCGTGGCCCATTCGCTTGCCAGGAGGCGCTGTGCGACCAGAAATGAATGAGACAACCGGCTTGGTCATGTGGTTCTTGATAAACTCAGCACCGACCTCTTCATCCGTGCCGCCGATCTCACCAATCATGACGACAGCCTTGGTCTCGGGGTCCTTTTCGAACTCCATGAGCGTGTCAATAAAGCGTGTGCCGATGATCGGGTCGCCACCGATGCCGACGCAGGTGGTCTGGCCAAGGCCGCCACGTGTCAGCTCCCAAACAACTTCGTAGGTGAGTGTGCCGGAGCGGCTGACGAGCCCGACGGGGCCCTTTTTGAAGATGTGCCCGGGCATGATGCCCATCTTGCATTCTTCGGGGGTGATGATTCCGGCGCAGTTGCCGCCCAGGAGTGTCGAATTGCCGGTCGCCTTGATCTTGGCGACGGCCCGCATCATGTCGTCAACGGGGACGCCTTCCGTGATCAAAGTGCAGAAGGGGATGCCAGCTGCATCGCTCTCCATCACGGAGTCGGCTGCGAACGGTGGGGGGACAAACAGGAGCGATGCGTCTGCACCGGTCTCTGCGACGGCTTCGGCCATCGTGTTGAAAATCGGCACACCAAGCAGCTCTTGGCCGCCTTTTCCGGGTGTGACGCCAGCAACGACGTTGGTTCCGTATTCGATCATCTGGCCCGTGTGAAACGAGCCCTCTCGACCGGTCATGCCGGCGACAACAACTTTGGTGTCTTTGTTAACAAGAATGGACACTTACATGCGCTCCTGGGAATCGGTCGTGAGCATACCGAAACCGCCCCCAGGGCGATTAGGCTGATATGCCCCGAATAATTCTGGAATCCAGGCTACAATCTAACCCATATGCGCAAATCGTCGAAGGCAATCCGCTATTCCGAAATTGAGCGCGAGACTCATGAGACAAAAGTGAGTGTCGTTCTTGATCTTGACGGAGGGGCAAAGATCGACATCGGAACGTCCATCGAGTTCTTCGATCACATGCTGACGCTCTTTGCGTACCACTGCGGCATCAATGTGGGAATCAAGGCCGAAGGAGACACGGGCGTTGATGATCACCACACCATTGAGGATGTGGGAATCGTGCTGGGGCAGGCGCTGCGCGAGGCACTGTTTGCAGAAGCCCGAATCGAGCGATACGGACATGCCGTCGTTCCGATGGATGAGGCCCTCGTCAACACGACGGTCGACATCAGCGGGCGGGGAGTTTTGGTCTTTGACGCGGAATTCAAACGCGAAATGCTCGGCGAGATGTCGACTGAGAATGTGAGAGAGTTCTTCTACGCCTTGGCGACTAACGCAGGCATCACGCTGCACATTCATCAGATGACCGGCTCCAACGATCATCACATCTGTGAGGCGATCTTCAAGTCGTTCGGGCGCGCCCTCCGGGATGCGGCTCAGACGACTCCAGGCCGAGGGCCGAAGTCGACGAAGGGCAAGCTCGGTTGATCGCAATCCTCGACTACGGCATGGGCAACCTGCGCTCCGTAGAAAAGGCGCTGGAGCACCTCGGTGTGGACTGCCGTATTCAGGATGACCTCAAGGGCGCCGACAAGCTCATCATTCCCGGCGTCGGGGCGTTCCCAGCAGCAATGGAGCGGCTTGCGCCTCTCTCAGATGAGATCCGCAGATTCGCATCTGATGGCGGTCCGCTTTTGGGCATCTGTTTAGGGCAGCAGCTGCTGTTTGAATCGAGCTGCGAGGTCGAAGAGACCGCTGGTCTTGGCATCCTCGCCGGCAGCGTCAAACCTCTTCCCAAAGACGGGGGATTGAAAGTGCCCCACATCGGCTGGTCCAGCCTCTGTGTGAAGCAGAATGACGGCTTGCTAGCCGGTATTCAGGATGGGGAACAGGTCTATTTTGTGCATTCGTTCTGGACAGACTGTGCAGACCCGTCCGACGCTGCATCGTTGACGTCGCACGGGGTCGAATTTCCTTCTGCTGTACAGCGAGAAAACGTCTGGGGTGCACAGTTCCATCCTGAAAAGAGCGGCGATGCTGGCCTGAAAATGCTGGAGAACTTTGCCAAGTGCTGATCCTCCCCGCGATCGATATTCTGGGAGGGAAGTGTGTCCGATTGACGCACGGCGATTACGATCGAACTTCGGTCTACGGCGACGATCCTGCAGAGCAGGCTAAGGAGTTTGAAGATGCAGGTGCCGAGTGGCTGCATGTTGTCGATCTTGACGGTGCAAAAGAAGGGAAGCCCGTCAACGTTGATGCTGTCCGTCGCATCCGGGCATCGACAGGGATGAAGATTGAACTCGGGGGCGGCATCCGGTCCCGCTCGACTGCCCTTGAGGTCCTCGAAATCGGAGTCGATCGGGTCATTCTAGGTTCAGCATTACTGTCATCACCTGATGAGGCAGCTGGGCTGTTCCAGGACTTGGGCGACCAGGTGGTGGCGGGCATAGATATGCGAGACGGCATGGCGGCCGCCCACGGCTGGCTGACCGACTCGAAGGTTGATGGGCTTGAGCTGGCTAAGGAGCTCGAAAAGAACGGCTGCCGACGAGTGATCGCGACCGATATCGCAACCGATGGCGCCATGTCTGGGCCGAACCTGGAGATGATCAGGCGCTTCGCGGCCTCCCTCAAAATGCCGGTCATTGCCAGCGGCGGTGTAACATCTATTCAGGACCTCCGAGACCTTGCGTCGGCGGGTGCCGAAGGTGCCATAGTTGGCAAAGCGCTCTATGAGGATGCGTTTAGTCTGGAACAGGCCCTGAGGGACCTAATCGAAGCAACGGATTAAAGCCGCCGTCGGTAGAGAAGTGTGGGCCTTGGTTCTTAGCATCGAGGTCTCGGAAAGAAGACAGAAATGGAATTTGAGTTCCTAATCCCGATATTCGTGATGATGATCCCGATCGTCGCCATTTTGACTTCGCATCAGCGGAAGATGGCGGAACTCATGCACGACAAGCATCGAGACGCGCAGCAGGCCAATACCAGCGGTCTGCAGGAAGAGGTGACACGCCTGCGGTATGAAATCGACGCCATGCGACAGACCGTCCAGCAGCAGACGATCGAGCTTGACAACATGAGAGCGCTTCAGGCATCACAGGCACAGCCTGCACGGATTGACCACCGACTGGAGATTGGAGAATAGTGGGCGAATTGGCATTACTGATTCCGATCATTGCAATCCTCACGGGAGGAGTGATCGCCGTGACCGCGATCTTCTCTGGTCATCAGCGCAAAATGATTGAGCTGCGTGGCCGCCAGGATGAAGGTGCGGCAGCCCTCGCAAATGAGATTCATGCACTTCGCCAAGAGGTGGCTCAGATGAGAGATTCTCAGAACCAGGCGCTGATCGCCATGGATGCGAATCAGAGCGAAAACCAGCCTCTTCCTGGACCAGACTTACCCCCTCCACTTCCGAAATAGAAGAACCATCCGCCAAGCAGATGGCGTCATAGGGTTTAATGGGGCGGGTGGAGCACAGAAAGAAAGGTCGTTGATGGGTCTTCCGCCGGGATTTTTGACAAATCCTTGGACGGGAGGTCTATGTCCTTGAATCAGCACGCGCAACAGAGGTAATGTTGTAGCTTCCCCGGAGCAGTGCGTGCGAGTCATTCAGCCCTCATCTAAGCAAATTGGCCGATTCCTTGAGGTCCCAAATCTCATTGAACTTCAGCTCAAAAGTTACGATTGGTTCTTGAGCGAAGGTCTACCTGAGCTCTTCAAAACATTTTCTCCCATCTGGGATTTCACGCAGTCCAACTACATCGAGTTCGTGGACTACATCCTTGGCGAACCCAAGTACGACATCCAGGACTGCCGCGACCGCGATATGACCTACGAAGCGCCGATCAAAGCGATCGTGCGATTTGGAGGCAAGGACCGCGAAGTCATTGAGTCAGAGGTCTATCTGGGCGACCTGCCGCTGATGACCAAGAAGGGCACCTTCATCATCAATGGCCGCGAAAGGGTCATCGTCTCACAGCTCTCCCGTTCACCCGGACTCTACTTCCAGGAAGACGTGACCACTCAGATGCAGATGGTCGCAAAGGCCCGCATCATCCCAATGGAAGGCCCGTGGCTCGAAATTGAGAGCGACGGCAACCAGGTTGTAAGCACTCAGATTTCGCAGACGAAGAAGCTTCCTATCACGCAGCTGATGAAAGCGCTCCACGGCTTCGACCGAGGTCGAGACCGACAGACGCAGACGATCGGGGAATCGAGAGGCAAGAAGCTGACCGAGCCGTTGGCGGATGCTGACACAGGTGAGGTCATGCTCGAAAAGGGCACGATCCTCTCGACGGTTCTGCTCAAAGGGCTCGACAAGAAGACGCTGAAGCTCAAGGGTCTCGTGGAAACTCCGCTCGGCTCCACTGCAGAAATGTACTGGGCGTTCGGCGACGAACAGGTCTACAACAAGCCGAAGGCCGAAGACATCGTCAACAAGTGGTCGCCCAATTCCATCAAGGCTGGCAGCCGCTACGTTGTCCGCGAGATGGAGAAGATCACTCCAGAGGGCGCAGAGAAGATCGCCGGTCTGGAGCTCGAATCCGTCACGGTCCTCGAGGTGCCTGAGTACGTCGAAGCGACTCTCGCCGCTGACCGCACAGCCAACACTCGCGAAGCCATTCTCGACATCTACAAGAGAATGCGGCCGGGTGAGGCTGCCAACGAGGACGCTGCCAAGCAGCTCGTCTTCAGCCTGTTCTTCGACATGCGCCGATACGACCTCGGTCGCGTCGGACGCCGCTTCCTGAACATGAGGCTCGGTCTGAACGTGCCGCTGGACATCCGAAACATGACATCGGATGACCTGGCGTCGTCGCTCATCGCCATGAAGCCTTATCTCGATAAGGAAGCAGAGCGAGACGATATTGATGACCTGCGCAACAAGCGTGTGCGCAGCGTTGGTGAGCTCCTCCAGAGCCAGCTCCGACTCGGCTTCGTCCGAATGGAGAAGGTTGCCCGAGAGAGAATGACCAGCGCCGACCAGGAGAACCTCCTGCCGAGCATCATCCTTTCGGTCAAGCCTGTGAGTGCGAGCATCAAGAGCTTCTTCAGCAGCAACCAGCTCAGCACGTTCATGGACCAGACAAACCCGCTGAGCGAACTGACCAACAAGCGGAGGCTTTCAAGCCTCGGCCCAGGTGGTCTGCAGCGAACCAGCGCAAAGCTGGAAGTCCGTGACGTTCACCGATCTCACTACGGCAGAATCTGCCCGATTGAGACCCCTGAAGGTCCGAACATTGGTCTTATCTCCCAGCTGACGACACACGGTCGAGTTGACGAGTTCGGGTTCATCATGACCCCGTACCGCAGAGTCAAGGACGGCATCGTCGGTGCTGAAGTCCACTACCTGACGGCTCAGGAAGACCAGACAGCCAGAATCGCTCCGGCGGATACGCTGCTGGACGACAAAGGCCACATCGTCAACGAGCTGGTCAAGGTTCGTTGCCCCTCTGGTGACGACGAGAACTACGGTGCATCGTATCCGGCAGTCACACCCGACAAGGTGGAGCTGATGGACGTTTCACCCGTCCAGATCATCTCAGTTGCGACGTCGCTCATTCCGTTCCTCGAGAACGATGACGCGAACCGCGCTCTGATGGGCGCGAATATGCAGCGACAGGCTGTTCCTTGCCTGCGCTCCGACGCTCCCGTCGTTGGCACAGGCCACGAGCGACGCGCTGCGATCGACTCGGGCGCCTCAGTCATCGCTAAGCGACCCGGAACGGTCACTTATGTCACCGCGAAGGAGATCCGAGTGATGACTCCGGAAGGCGAAGAGGACAGCTACGAGCTGACCCACCTCTTCCAGAGCAACAAGTCGACATGCTTTACGCACCGACCAGTTGTGAACCTCGGCCAGAAAGTTCTGACCGGTGCGCCGCTGGCTGATGGTGCGAACTGCGACGATGGACGACTTGCTCTTGGCAAGAACCTGATCGTTTCGTTCATGCCATGGGGCGGCTACAACTATGAAGACGCCATCCTGCTGAGCGAGCGGCTCGTCAAGGACGACATCTTCACTTCGATCCACGTGGAGCGCCACGAGACAGAAGCGGTCGACACCAAGCTTGGACCTGAGGAGATCACTCGCGACATCCCGAATGTCGGCGAAGATGCTCTGAAGGACCTCGACGAGAACGGAATCATCCGGGTGGGAGCTGAAATCCGACCGGAAGACATCCTCGTCGGCAAGGTTGCTCCGAAAGGACAGACAGAGATGACCGCTGAAGAGCGGCTGATCATTGCGATCTTCGGCAAGAAGGCTGAAGAGACTCGCGACGTCTCGCTTCGGCTCCCGCACGGCGACAAGGGCATCGTGGTTGATGTCAAGGTCTTCTCCCGATTCAAGTATCTGAGCCCGTCGATTGGACACGTCTACAACGAGGCCAAGAAGCGAGAGCGACTGATCTGTGACCGAACAGAAGAGCCGCTGCTCCAGATCCCAGGCGATGAGCTGAAGGCTGGCACCAACATGAGTGTCCAGGTTTATACAGCCCAGAAGCGAAAGATCATGGTTGGCGACAAGATGGCTGGTCGGCACGGCAACAAGGGTGTTATCTCCCGAATCCTCCCCATCGAAGATATGCCGATGATGATGGACGGCACTCCCGTCGACATCATCCTGAACCCACTCGGCGTTCCCAGCCGAATGAACATTGGTCAGATTCTAGAGACACACCTCGGCTTCGCAGGTCGCGAGCTCGGTGTGCGCTATGTCTGCCCAGCATTCGAAGGAGCGACAGAGCACGAGGTTCTTGGCGAGATGGATCGCATGGCCGAGTCTCTGAGAAGCAGGGTTCTGAAATCTTACGTTCACGAAGAACTTGGACTCGGAGTTCGATTCGACCCACGGGCGACGCTCGAAGAACTCTTCGAAGCCTTGAAGTCCAAGCTTGAAACGCTTGATAAGGCTGGCATCGAGAGGGTCTCGCGCATCACTGCTGCACCTTCGGTTCGCACGACGGCCTCACTCATCAATGATGAGGCTGGAATCGAAGACTGGATGCCGGAGGAGATCTCCGACAAGCCAGGCGACGCCCACAAGGCTAAGCCGGCCGTGTACGACGGAATCATCGAGAACATCCGCGACAACGTCTTCCGACGGGCTGGAATCGATCCGAAGTCCTGCAAGTCACGCCTGCGTGACGGCTTGACAGGAGATGAACTGCCCAACCTGATGACTGTCGGTCTGATCTATATGCTGAAGCTGGAGCACCTCGCGGATGAAAAGATCCACGCACGCTCCATCGGCCCCTACTCGCTCGTGACGCAGCAGCCGTTGGGTGGTAAAGCCCAGTTCGGCGGCCAGCGATTCGGTGAGATGGAAGTCTGGGCTCTGGAAGCCTACGGCGCCGCTTATACGCTTCAGGAGCTGCTCACCATCAAGTCAGACGACGTGATGGGCAGGGTCAAGGCTTACGAGTCGATCGTCAAGGGCGAAGCGATTCAAGAGCCGGGCATTCCCGAGTCATTCAAAATTTTGGTCAACGAGCTGCGCTCACTCTGCCTCAAGGTGACGGTAGAGGACAAGCAGAACAAGGAGCTTTCGCTCAAGGACCTCGACGAACTCAGCGGAGGAGACGACGGCCGACTCGCACGATCGGTCGGTTTCTTCCACTAATCCTTTGAGAGCGGCACAGACTGCCGCTCTCTCTATGGCTCCAATTTGGGGCCGACCCGCCCGCAAGGGCAAACATGAGAGAACAGAAACAGCATGGCGGATTCAAACCTGTTCGATAAGCTCCGTATCAGCATTGCCAGCCCCTCGGATATCCGAGGATGGTCACATGGCGAAGTTAAGAAGCCGGAGACAATCAACTACCGTACGTTCAAACCTGAGCGTGACGGCCTCTTTTGTCAGCGCATTTTCGGACCAGTCAAAGACTGGGAATGTGAATGCGGGCGATACAAGAAGATCAAGTACAAGGGCATCATCTGTGAGCGCTGCGGCGTTGAGGTGACACGAAGCAAGGTCCGACGAGAACGGATGGGACACATTGAGCTTGCCGCTCCTGTGTGCCACATCTGGTACCTCAAGGGCGTCCCCTCACCCCTGTCACTGATCATCGACATTTCAGCGAGACTGCTCGAGCGAGTCATCTACTTTGCCTCGTTCATCATCCTCGACCTCGACCATGATCGCATCAACGATTTGATGCCGAAGATCATGGAGCTGGTTGAGCTTGAAAAGTCGGCTGTCATGAACCAGATGCGTCAGCTCGAAGCTGAGTCGCTTGGCCGACTCTCCACCGAGATGATCAACAACCCAGACGAGTACTTCGATGAAGGCTACGTCCGGGATCGCATGAAGGCGAATTACGACCGCATCCGCGCTGAGTTCCGCGATGCTGACGACCGAATTCGCGACTTTGATGTTGCTGCTGAAATCCTCGGCAAGCTGGAGCGCCACCAGCTGATCGACGAAGACAAGTGGAGAGCGATCTCCAAGCTTCTCGATGCCGTGGGACGACGCCTGAAGGAAGACCTGAGCGATCTGATCCACGCCAACATCGGCGCAGACGCCATTAAGGAGCTTCTGCGAGCTGTCGATATGGACGCTCTGCTCAAGACGCTCCGCAGAGAGATCGTTGAAACAACCAGCCAGCGCCGAGCACGAGCCATCAAGAGGCTCGAGCTTGTCGAAGCACTGATCGGCTCGAAGGCTCGACCTGAGTGGATGATTCTTGAGATTGTCCCGGTCATCAGCCCTGAGCTGCGACCGATGGTCCAGCTGGACGGTGGACGCTTTGCGACCTCCGACCTCAACGACCTGTACCGGCGCATCATCAACCGAAACAACCGCCTGAAGAAGATCATGGACATTCAGGCGCCGGAGTCCATCGTCAACCACGAGAAGAGGCTTCTGCAGGAATCTGTAGACGCTCTGATCGACAACGGACGACGATCCCGGCCGGTTGTTGGCTCAAATCAGCGCCCGCTGAAATCACTTTCTGACATGCTGAAAGGCAAGGAGGGTCGATTCCGAAAGAACCTCCTTGGTAAGCGAGTCGACTACTCTGGCCGATCGGTCATCGTTGTCGGTCCTCACCTGCGCCTTCACCAGTGTGGTCTCCCCAAGGAGATGGCTCTCGAGCTCTTCAAGCCCTTCGTTATGAAGACGCTTGTCGAACGGAAGATCACCCAGAACATCAAGACTGCCAAGCGAATGATCGAGCGGCAGAACCCTGCTGTCTGGGATGGACTCGAGGACGTCATTAAAGAGCACCCGGTCCTTCTGAACCGTGCGCCTACGCTCCACCGCCTCGGCATCCAGGCCTTCGAGCCGATCCTGGTTGAAGGCAAAGCGATCCAGCTTCACCCGCTGGTCTGCCACGCCTACAACGCTGACTTCGATGGTGACCAGATGGCTGTTCACGTTCCGCTGAGCATGCAGGCTCAGGCTGAAGCTCGAGTGCTGATGCTCTCGACGCAGAACCTGTTCTCGCCGGCTGACGGACGACCAGTCGTTTCGCCGATCCAGGACATCGTTCTCGGCTGCTACGCCTTGACATACACCAATGACGAGGCAGAGGCAGCTTTGAACAAGCAGCTGGCCAAGCATGAGAAGAACCCGGAGAAGAATCCGGCTCCCATCATCTACAGCAGCCCGACTGAGGTCCTTTACTGCTTTGATTCGCCCAACGCTGATTCGATCGGCCTGAACGATCCCGTTCGTGTCCGAATTCGACGTCCGATCTTCCGAGCAGAATCGGAGATCGACTATCGAGACCGAGACAATGGAACCGAGTACGTCAAGGTTGAGAGTGAGAATGAGTTTGGTGAGACGGTCGAGAAGCTCGAGCCATTGAGCCAGGAGTTCGAAACGGTCATCGCTACGACGACGCCCGGCCGACTCATCTACAACGATAAGCTGCCCTACCCGCTGCGGTGGAGCGACGCTCACCTTCAGACAGAGCTGAGCAAAAAAGCGATCGCGCTGACCATCAACGAGTGCCACGATCTCGTTGGCCAGGAAGGCACGATCCAGCTTCTCGACAACATGAAGAATCTTGGCTTCACTTGGGCATCCAAGTACGGCCTGTCGATCGCTCTGACCGACATGGACCCGCCTGCCAAGCGTCACGAGATGATTGAAGAAGCCGACGGTAAGGCAGATAAGATCCTTCTGCAGTTCCGTCGCGGTATGACTTCGTTCCGCGAGATGCAGGACAGCCTCATCAAGCTCTGGACGGACACATACGACCAGATCGGCTCAGCTATCGTTGATGCGATGGAGCAGGAGAACCCGCTCTCGATCATCACTGTTTCTGGCGCACGAGGCTCAGTCAAACAGCTTGCACAGCTGTCCGGCATGCGCGGCCTCATGTTCAACCAGTTCAACGAGGTTATCTATGAGCTGCCCGTCAAGAACTCGTTCCAGCGTGGTCTGTCCATGCTCGAATTCTTCGTCACCACGCACGGTGCTCGAAAGGGTCTTGCTGACACGGCACTCCGAACTGCTGACGCTGGCTACCTGACAAGACGTCTGGTCGACGTCTCCCAGGATGTTGTCATCCGACAGCACGACTGCGGAACCTCCGACGGCGTGCTGGCTTCCAGAATCCTGCACGAAGGCAAGATCATTGAGGCGATGGGTGAGCGAGCCTACAGCCGCATGGCACAGTGCACGCTCACTGATCCCGATACAGGTCAGCTGGAAGTTGAGCCAGGCCAGGTTATCACTCACGAAGTGAGCAAGACCATGGACGCGCTTGAAGCAGCCTTCTACGACAAGGTTGAAGGCCTGAAAGACGAAGCTGCCGTTGAGAAGATCCACGCCAAGTACATCGAGTGTGGGTTCGACATCGACGACCACGGCCGCCTCGGCGCAAGAGTCCGAAGCGCGATTACATGTGTTGCTGAAAGCGGCATGTGCGCCATGTGCTACGGAATCGATCTAGCATCTCAGAAGCTCGTAGAGCACGGGGTTGCCGTCGGAATCATCGCTGCACAGTCGATTGGTGAACCTGGCACGCAGCTGACGATGCGAACATTCCACACAGGTGGTGTTGCGGGATCGAAGGTTATCGCTCGAACCAACCAGTACAAGACTGGCAAGTTTGTCCGACAGTTCCAGGCTGACTTTGAAGCTGCGACGAACGCAGAGCTCGATGAGTTCGATCCGATCAAGATGGTCGAGTCTCAGGAGGCTGCTGTCAAGACGTTCTTCAAGGACGGCTCGCGAATCGATGAGGCCAAGAAGAAGAGAACGACCAAGGCTGCTGAGAAGGCTCAGGATCGCCTTGAAGGCGAATCCCGCAAACTGTGGGAGCGAAGCCGAAAGACGTTCTTCTATTCCTGGACTGGTGAGTCGAGCGGCATCGTCCGCGTCGAAGAGATCTTCGAGGCACGAAAACAGCCGCGAGGCAAGGCGATCATCTGCCCGCTCACGGGCGTGGTCGCCGACATCAAGAAGTCTGACTACGGTCGATGGATTGTTGTTGAAGCCGATATCGACACTTCGGGTCCTCTCAAAGGCGCGTACATTTCTGACCAGCAGGACTGGCCAGCCGCGAAGAAGGGCGACGGCTATGAAGCTGCTCTAGAGCGACTGCTCGGCCAGAAAGTGACGACGCAGGCTGTTCAGAGCATGCGCCGACAGAAAGTCGAAAAGGTTCGTGTGTACTATCCGATCCTCGTCCCGCCACTCGGCCACCTGCCAGTGGAGAAGGGAGCGAAGATCATTAAGGGGGACCCGCTGACCGAAGGACCGCTCGATCCGCATGAGGTTCTTGAGCTTGCCGGCGCCATGTCGGTGCACGAGTACTTCATCGAGAACCTGCAGTCGGTCTACAAAGATCAGGGTGTTGACATCAATGACAAGCACCTCGAGGTTATCGTTCGACAGATGCTTCGCAAGCGCAAAGTCTTCGAATCTGGCGACACGAAGTTCCTCCCGGGACAGATCGTGGACCGCTTCCGGTTCAGCAAAGAGAACGACGCAGTTCGAGCTCTCATCGCTGAAGGCCATAAGATCAAGACCACGGATATTGAGACCGGTGAACAGAGCGAAAGGGCTCCGAAGGAGGCTTCGGCCAACTGGATCCTGCTCGGCATCACCGAGGCTTCTCTCGCGACCGAGTCATTCCTCTCCGCTGCTTCATTCCAGAAGACAACGAGAGTTCTGACCGAAGCAGCCGTCCGTGGAAAGCACGACGTGCTCGCTGGTCTGAAGGAGAACGTCATCATTGGCCGACTCATTCCAGCCGGAACAGGCGAGAAGCAGCATCGAGAACTCTCGATCGATGTGGATCGCACGCAGCCGACATGGGCAGGCCAGTCGCTCACAGCACTCGTTGCTGAGGACGGCGGCGACAAGGGTGACGCTCCCGAAGCATTCGGCGGCATGAGCCTTGCTCAGATGGCTGAAGAAGAGGCCTCTGGCGGCCCCGTCACTCCGGCATATGAAGCCGAAGAGAAAGCTGCCGGCGAGCCAGCTTCTGAGTAATCAGAAGCCAGACTAACAGAAGAGCCCTCGGTGCCGCAGCACCGGGGGCTTTTTCTATTAGAATGGAGCCATGCCGGAAGTGTATGACCTTGCGCCAGAATCCAGAGACGAACTGACTCTCCTCCTGGCCATGATGGACTGGACCTCTGGTGAGATCCGCGATCTTCTTAAGGACGCATCAGATGACGATCTGCAGTGGAAGGATCCCAATGTGGGCCGCTCCATCGGCATGATTCTGCTGCACCTCGCCGATGCCGAGTACTGGTGGATTCAGAGTGTCGCTCTCGGCAAGTCGACAGACCAGGCCATGCACGATCGATTCCTGTCCAGTGAACTGGATCAGATGGGTGGGAAATGGCCTGACGCCCCCATAGAATCCAAGGCTTGGTATCTAGCAGGGCCCGATGAGATTAGAAAGCTCACTAAAGAGTCACTCCAAGGCGTCGACCCGGCGACAACCATTGGCAAACGCGGAGAGCGCGAATTCTCCCTCCGTTGGATCATGCACCACCTGATCGAGCACGAGGCTTATCACATGGGTCAGATCCAGATGCTGCTCGAAATGCAGGATGCCTAGAGTTGCTTTTTGAGGAAGGCTAATGCTCTGCTGACTGCAGCAGCAACCTCTGGCTTCTCGGTCGGCAGTTCATGCCCCATGCCTTCGATCAAGATCATCTCGTGACTAACGCCGACTGTCTTCAATGCTCTATCGAGCCTCCGCGCCTGCTCAACTGGCACCAGTTCGTCCTCAACTCCATGGATCGTGAATACAGGTGGGTCGTTCTTTGACACGTGACTCACGGGGCTCATGCTTTTGAATAGAGGAGCATAGCCACCCTCGACTTCTCCAAGAATAGCCGGCGCAAGCAGTTGGGTCAAAGCTGGATCAAAATCATGAGCAAAGTCGGTTGGGGCGAACAGGTTGACGATTCCCTTGAGGTTCGGTGCGTGATCCTGGAGTCCTATGTGAAGGGCGATTTGTGCGCCTGCGCTCGCACCCACAAGGCATGTTCTGTCCGGGTCGATGCTGAATCGCTTTGAGTTCGAGTAAAGCCACTTGATCGACTCCCGTGCGTCCTCGTCCATCGCAGGCCACTTGTGGGCTGGGGCGAGGCGATAGTTGATGGTGGCTGAAGAGATGCCGTTCTTGGCGAGTTCTATGCAGATCTCCTCCATATCCTCCTTCTTGCCCGTCATCCAAGTCCCTCCGTGAATCACGACTGCCACGGGATGTGGACCAGCGCCATCTGCATGATAGAAGTCGAGCTTGATCTCCTCATCGCCACGAGTGACATAAGTGAGATCAACCTCCACCTTTCCAGGCTGAAGGAGAAGGGCAGAGAGGACGAGCGACAGCATCGCTCTATTCTATATCCAAGCTGGCCGGGAGAGTGCCTTAGATGCCGTCGCGCGGCTTGATTTTCGGCTTGGGAACGGGCAGAAAAATCCCATCTTTGCGGATGGGCGCACTGGGAGAGCCAAACTGCTCTGCGACAACCTGCTCGACCTGGCGAACATAGTCGGCCATCTGCTTCTCCATGTCGTCTTTCATCTCGTCCATTTCGTCGAGAAGCCTCAGGATGATCTCTACTCCTGCCAAGTTCACACCCATGTCCTGCGTAAGCCGCTGAATCTGTCGGACTCTCAGGATGTCCTCTTCGCTGTAGAGCCTGTTCTTTGCCCCAACCCGGGCGGGCACGACCAGGCCGAGCCGCTCGTACTGCCGCAATGTCTGCGGGTGAACACCGCACAATTCCGACGCGACACCGATCATGTAGACGGGTTGGTTGGCGCTTCTCATTCCTTGGCTTCCTCAAGCTTGCGAATCTCCTTCAGCAGCTTCTTCTCTTTGCTCGATAGCTTCCTCGGCACGGTCACTTGGACGCGGGCGTACAGATCACCTCGACCGCCCTTCAGCTTTGTCAGACCCTGGCCTTTGAGCCGGAACTTCTGCCCTGGCTGAGTGCCTTCAGGCACTGCGATCGTGCCTGTCGATCTCAATGTAGGGACGGAAATCTTGCCGCCCAAGGCCGCCGTAGTGTAAGGCACCTCGACAGCTGTTTCAAGATCGTCCCCACTGCGAATAAAGCCGTCCTCGGGCAGAATTCGCACAGAGATATAGAGGTCACCGGCCTTGCCGTTGCCGCCTCTGACGCCTCGGCCAGGAACACGCAGTTTCTTGCCCTCCTGGAGCCCCGCCGGGATCTTGACTTCAACTTTGTGCTTGCCTGGAACGCCGCCTTTGCCACGGCAGGTGGGGCAGGGGCCAAAACCGCCGCTGGTCAGCTGAACCTGGCCGATGCCACGGCACTTGAGGCAGGCGTCTTCCACCTGGAATGAGAAAGTCCGCTTTGAGCCGGCGTCAATCTCTCGGAGGGTTACGTCAATCGTCTGTTCGACATCACGCGGCGGGGCAGACTTCTTCTGCATTTGATCCATGGGATCACCGCCAAAGTTTTGGAAAATCTGCTCAAAAATGTCGCCAAACCCAGCGCCTTGCCCGAAGTCGAATTGGGTGCCCGCAGGACCGCCAGGTGTCATCTGATCCCACTGTGATCCAAACTGGTCGTACTTTTTGCGGTGGTCGGCATCGCCTAGAACAGCGTAGGCCTCGCTGATCTCCTTGAACTTGGTCTCCGCCTCTTTGTTGCCAGGATTGAGGTCGGGATGGTACTTCCGGGCAAGTTTGCGGTAAGCGGTTTTGATCTCTTTCTCATCCGCTCGTCGACCGACTCCAAGTGTCTTGTAATAGTCTCTGCTCATTCGTGCACCAGGCTCAAAGACTTGAGCATTATACACTCAAGTACGATTGAGTCCGTGTAGGGTTGCTGGAGCGGGACACATGACAAAAAAACGCCAGGCTCATGCGAGCCTGGCGTTCGGGAGTGAAGCCTCGATCTGCTAGTGCGTGGCCTCCATTTCTGCCTGGCGAGCCTTCACGACCTTCTCAGTTTCGACATGCGGCAGGAAGTCATAGTGTGAGAACTCCTGCTGGAATCGACCCCTGCCGTGCGTAATCGACCGGAGATCAAGCGCGTACGACTTCATCTCTGCCACCGGAACGAGGGCGTTGACGATTGTCCTGCCCTTGCCGGTCTGCTCCATGCCCTGCATCTGTCCACGTCGGGTGTTCAGATCACCAAGCACGTCGCCCACATTCTCATCCGGCACATCCACCGATATCTCGTTGATCGGCTCAAGGATCTTTGGTTGAGCAGCAGCTGCCGCCTCGCGGAATCCGATCGCCGCTGCACTCTTGAACGCCATCTCCGAGGAGTCGACATCATGATAAGAGCCGTCATAGACGGTGCACTTGAAGTCGACAACAGGGAAGCCGGCGAGGATTCCCTTGGTCAGCGCCTCCTTGACGCCCTTTTCAACCGCAGGAATGTAGTTCTTGGGAATTGCACCGCCAACAACCTCGTTGGCAAATTCAAATCCGCCGCCACGCTCTAAGGGCTCAATGCGCAGCTTGCAGTCGCCATACTGGCCTTTGCCGCCAGTCTGGCGCTTGAACTTGCCCTGCGCTTTGGCTGGGGCTGAGATCGTCTCCTTGTAGGCTACGATCGCCTCTTCGGTATCAACCTTGACGGAGTACCGATCTTCCAGCTTCTCCACGACAGTCTGCAGGTGGATGTCACCCATGCCTTCCAGGAGCTCTTGATGAGTCGTGGGGTCACGGGTGTAGCGGAGTGTCGGGTCTTCCTGGAGAATTCTCTCCAGCGATGTTCCGAGCTTGTCCTCGTCGTTCTTGGTCTTAGGTTTGATTCCCAGACGATAGATGGGGCTTGGCAGATCGAGCGGGTCAAGCTTGGTCGATTTGCCTTTGCCGCAGATCGTGTCGCCAGTCTGGAGGGAGTCAGACTTTGCAATCACGCAGATATCTCCAGCGCCTAGGCCTGAGGTTGCCTCGTGCTCTTTGCCATGCGGATAGAACAGGTGATGGACCTTCTCGTTCGACCCGTCTCGCGGGTTCGTGACAATGTCGTCAGCCTTGAGCGATCCGCTAAAGAGCCGGACGTAGTTGAGCCGACCAACGTAGGGGTCAGAGGTTGTCTTGAAGACGTAGCCGATGAGCGGACCATTAGGATCCTCTTCAATCATCTCGTCTCCGATCGTAGCCTTCTTGTAGATCGGGCTCGGCAGCTCGCCGATGATCCGGTCGAGAAGCGTGGCTGATCCGACGCCCGTTGCTGCCGAACCGAGCAGAACAGGAACGACCTTTCCTGACTTGGTGCCCTCGAGCAGGCCGTGCTCGATCTCGTCTGGAGTCAGCTCCTCGCCTTCGAGGTACTTCATCGCCAGATCGTCGTCGCCTTCTGCCGCGGCGTCCATCATCTTCTCGCGGCGCTCTTCTGCGTCGTCCGCGTATCCGGCGGGGATGTCTTCGATTTCGACACCGCGGTCCCGGCCCTTATAGACCTTCATGTTGAGGAGGTCGAGAACTCCGCTGAAAGCAGCCTGGTGACCGATGGGAATCTGGACGTTTACGATCTTGCGACCGTAGCGGTTGTGCAGCGTCTCGATGAGCCCTTCGTAGTCGGCGTTGTCTCGCTCAAGCTTATTCACAAAAATGCACTTGGCCAGGCCATGGCGCTCTGCTGCTTCCCATGCCAGGTCAAATCCAACATCAAGCTCAGCCTTCGCTTCGCAGACGATGATCATCGAGCCGCAGACACGAGCTGCCGCTTCGAGATCACCGATAAAATCTGGAAATCCTGGCACGTCGATGAGGTTGATTTTGTGATCGTGCCACTCAAGAGGTATGACACTGCTGGAGATGCTGATGTGCCGCTTTATCTCAAGGGGGTCGTAGTCGCTCTGCGTGGACCCCGCTTCAATGGTTCCGACTCTCTCGGCGCCGTGAGCTGTGTAGAGCATATGCTCCACCAGCATCGTTTTGCCGGCGCCGGAATGGCCGACAATGGCAACGTTTCTGATCTTCTCCGGTGAATAGGATTTCAAGGCTTTACCCTCCGGCAGCGTGACCACTGAGGCAGCAGCCTCGCCGCTAGATATTTAGCTTAGCCCAGGTTCTGGGACGCGTATGCTGATGAATGTCAGTTTTTTTGCGCTGGAATCCAAATTTCTGTCAGCCAGTCGTCTGGGTTTGGGACTTCGCCGGGGTCCGTGATGTAGACCTCCATTGGCGCGCCGTTCATTTCCCAGCCGTTTTCTCCCATCCACGCAAAGGTATTTCCGTATCCTTCCTTCAGGCCATCGTAATGGCCTTTGAACACAGACTTGATGCCCTCAAAGGAAGGGATATCGCCTTGCTTGACCTCGGAATGGTCGCCCTCAAGCGGCCCTGAAATGCCGCAGCCCATCTCTATGTCGCAGTCGGTTTCGCGCCACTCGTGGTAGCGACCATACGGAGGGCTGGCCTGGAGTGTGCCGACGGCATCTGCCACCTTCGGCAGATTCTCCATGTACGCTTCTCCCATATTGTCCTGTGCGCAGGTGACGAGGATGAAGGCAGTTTTCCCTCCTGGGAACTGGGCGACTTCGGTGCTGATGATCATCTGGTGGTCCTGACTCTATTCTAGCGGCAATGCCCCATAATTGAAACCGAGTTTTGCCCCGCCC
>JALGYA010000140.1 GCA_029824475.1 Fimbriimonadia bacterium
CGGGAAACCAGGGCAAAAACCGACTGCCTGGCACGTGTACTCCCAGTTCGTGAAAATCTCAACGAGATTTTCAGCGGAAAGATCGAGGGAGGAAGCGGCCTCCGCCAGGTCCTCTCCCATCTCAAAGCAGACCGGGATATCGTGGATCGCCCCGACGTATTCCCCCAGCTCCTCCAACGCAGACACAGCTTCTAAGAACGCGCCTTCATCGAATGTTTCAGGTTCAAAATAGACGCCGATCGTATCCCAGACGGCATTGACCTCGATCACTCCCGGCAGGCGCAAAGCCTCCAGCCCTCGGGCGGCTTCGTGGCCAGAGAGTCTGGAAAAACCACGCAGAATTGCGGCCGCATCACCCAGCGGCTGGAGCTCCATGCTGATAGAATACGCCAAAGCCCATGGACAGCCGCTCCCTCGACATACAGATTTCGCTGGATGAATCCGCACATTTGCCCGAATATGAGACTGAGGGCTCCGCAGGAATGGACATCCGGATCATCGAGGATGTGGTTCTGCAGCCAGGCGAGCGACTGATCGCGAAGACTGGGCTGCGTGTTGCGATTCCTCTGGGATATGAGGGCCAGATTCGGCCCCGATCAGGCTTGGCCTTTAAAAAAGGCATCTCGATGGTGAATACCCCGGGCACCATTGACAGCGATTATCGAGGAGAAATTGGAATTATTTTGATCAATCACGGAACAGATGTCGTCAAACTAGCCAGCGGTGAGCGCGCAGGGCAGTTGGTCATTTGTCCGGTGATGCGAGCGCAGTGGAGTGTCGTTCAGAATCTTGACGACACGACGCGCGGTGAGGGCGGCTTTGGCAGTACAGGAACAACCTAAGGACATCCAGTGTCCACAGTGCTACGAGATCAACCCCGGTGGATCTTCGTTCTGTGACGTCTGCGGCGCCTCACTTTCTGCGGAGCGCAAGGGGCATTCTGAGGGAAGTGACACCGAGGTCTATCAGGAGCTGGCCCGCACGAACCTCCTCCGGATGCGCGGTGAGTACAAAAAGGCCGTGACGGTCTGTCTCAGCGTCTTGAAGCGCTATCCCAACAATGCGACGGCGCATACACTGCTTGGTGACATCTATGCCGAGCAGGGTGATCTGCCCCACGCCAAGGAGTGGTACGAGCTCGCCATCGATTTGGGCACTGCTTCTGAAATCGACAAGAAGAAGCTGGAGTCGATCAATCAGCGCTTGACAGATAGAGAGGCTGCGCGGACCGCTCAACGCCTCGGCAAGGCTCAGGAGGGTCATAGACGATCCGGCCTGATGATCGCGGGCGTCGCGGGGCTGCTGGTGCTGGTGGCCGCTGCTTCGTACCTGCTGGGCCAGAGCATTAACGACGCTAAGTCTGAGATTGGCAGCTCGGCCGTGAGGACCCCCATCGGGATAACGAACGGAAATGGTCAGGATGCGAATCCGGGCGAGGACCCAGAGAATCCGACTGTAAATGTCGCCCCGAGTCTCTCACCGCCAGATCAGTCTATGCTGGCGCTGCTGCAGGGAGAACCTTCGCTGAAGGACCGCATCCTCACAGTAGAAGAGGATCCGCGCCACAGTCTGCTCACCGTAACGGTTTTGGCTGCACCTGGCGAATCAACACCTGAACTAGCGGTGCTCATTGGCAAGGAAGTTTTAGGCGTAGTAGACCGACATCAGCTCCTCACGATGAGAATCGTCTCGGGGAATCGGCTGGCTCTGATTGCCGATATCCGGACAATCGAGCTGAAGCAGTCTATTCAGAGCCTCGGCCCTGATGAGAGAATTGAGCAGAGATGGCGGCAGCTGCTGGTCCAAACTTGGCCCGAAGCAGGCGCCGCCAGTCTCTAAATCAGCCCCAGAGAAGGCTTCGATCGCAGAAGATTGTCTCTTTGCGATCTGGTCCCACGCTCAGGATTGCTGACTTCACTCCGCAGAAATCTTCCACGAAGGATACGAAGTCCTGCGCTGTCTGCGGCAGATCCTCGCGACTGCGTGAACCGCTGATGTCACCCGACCAACCCGGCAGGGTTTCATAAACAGCCTCGCAGGCCGCCCAGTCAGCCGTTGTGTAAGGAAGACCCTTCAACAGCTCACCGTTCAGCTTGTAGCCCGTGCAGACCTTGATGTCGCCAACTCCTGAGAGCACGTCGATGCGCGTCAAAATCAGGCCGCTGAGCGAGTTGATTCGGCACGATGCCTTGAGCGCCGCCAAATCAAGCCAGCCGCATCTTCTCGGTCGTCCGGTCGTCGTTCCGTATTCGTGACCCTGGTCACGGATCTGCTGGCCGATCTCGTTGTCGAGTTCGGTGGGGAAGGGGCCCTCGCCGACGCGAGTCGTGTAAGCCTTAGCCACGCCAAGCGCGTGGTGAATGTCCCGTGGTCCAACGCCTGTGCCGAGACAGGCACCGCCGGCTGTCGGGTGGCTGCTGGTCACGTAAGGATACGTGCCGTGGTCGAGATCAAGGAATGTGCCTTGGGCGCCCTCGAACAGAACCTGTTTGCCAGCCTGAACAGCATCCTGCAGTTCAGATTCCGTATCGACAACGTAGGGTGCGAGCTGCGCGGCGTACTGTGAGTACTCCTCGAAGAGGGGCTCGAATTCGATCGGTTCACCGCCGAGAAGTTGGATGAGCCGGTTCTTGAATTCAACAACCGTCTTGAGTCGCTCCTTGAACACGTCTGGTCGAACGAATTCGCCCATGCGGATTCCGACGCGTTGGACTTTGTCCGTGTACATCGGGCCGATGCCTCGTGAGGTGGTGCCGATCTTATTGTCGCCGCGGGCTGACTCTTCGAGCTGGTCGAGCAGTTTGTGATATGGGAATACCACGTGGGCTGCCGGGCTGATGATCAGGCGGCCGAGCTCTGGCTGCTGCTTTCGCGTCTGTTCAAGCTCCTCGAGGAGGCTCTTCGGGCAGATCGCCATGCCTCCGCCGAGGATGGAAGTGACCTCCGTGTGGAGGATGCCAGCAGGAACGAGGTGAAACTTGAAGGTTTCGCCGTCCCGGATGACTGTGTGGCCAGCGTTGTTTCCGCCGCTGTAGCGAACGACCAGTTCAGCTTCGCTGCCCAGCACGTCCACCATCTTGCCTTTTGCTTCGTCGCCCCACTGGGCGCCGATGATTACGAGTGTCGACATAGTCTTTTCCTCGCAGGGATCAGGCACAAAAAAAGACCTGCACCCCGCAGGCCGAGGATCCGCAAGCCTTGAAAGCTGGTGAGCCTTATCTCGACAGCCATATTATAGCGGCAGTTTTCTAAAGCCCCAGGGAGAAGTTTGCTCACCGATGTGTGAGAATGCCCTTCATGGCTTCAATCAAGACCGGCCTGATGGGGACTCTGCTGCTCGCATCATCGCTGTCTGGCGCTCAAAGTCAGTCGTACTCAACGCGCGGGGGCATGGTCGTTTCAGACTCAAAAACAGCGAGTGATGTCGGAGCAGAGATTCTGCGAAAAGGCGGGAATGCTGTCGATGCGGCTGTGGCAACAGGGCTCGCATTGGCCGTCACCTTTCCCTCTGCGGGCAACATCGGCGGCGGTGGCTTTATGGTCGTCCGAATGGCTGATGGCGAGACCGTTGCCATTGATTACCGAGAGATGGCGCCCGGGAAGGCGTTTCGAGAGATGTATCTCGATGAGAGTGAGGATGTGATCCCTGGCAAGTCGACCGTCGGCAGATGGGCCGCCGGCGTGCCCGGCACGGTCGCTGGGTTCTGGGAGGCTCATCAGCGTTACGGCAGCCTGCCTTGGAAAGATGTGGTTGAGCCTGCGGTTCGGATCGCTGCGGATGGATATGTTGTCAGCGCGGGCAGAGCGAGCGTTCTGCGATCCCGCGCTGACAGGTTTAAGCCGTTTGCTGACAGCTATCGCGTATTCTGCCGAGATGGCGACTTTTACGAGGCCGGCGAAAGATTAAAGCAGCCTGAGCTTGCGGCGACTCTGAGCCGAATCCGTGACCAAGGACGTGACGGATTCTACAAAGGGGAGACAGCCCGGCTCTTTGCTGAGGATGCCAAAAAGCATGGCGGGCCCTTCACAATTGCCGACTTCGACAACTACGTCGCCAAGGTGAGAACTCCGCTCAAAGGCACATATAAGGGATACTACATCGTGACGATGCCGCCTCCGTCAAGCGGCGGCGCGGCCTTGATCCAGATGCTGAATATGCTGGAAGTGCGGCCGACTGGCCGATATGGACCAAGCTCTCCTCTTTATGTCAACCGGCTAGTAGAAGTCATGAAGCGGGCGTTCGCAGATCGCGCGGCTCACATGGGTGACCCAGACTACAACGATCTTCCGGTCGACAACATCATAGACAAGGGCTATGCGGCTGAGTTGGCAGCTGGGATTTCTGTCTTCGCAACTCCTTCCTCCGAAATCAAGGCCGGAGTCTTCCCGCCGAAGGAGGGTCGGAACACGACTCACTACAGCGTGGTCGATTCAGCCGGCAATGCCGTAAGCAACACGTACACGTTGAACACCGGCTACGGCGCTCTGGTCATCGCAGAAGGAACAGGCGTGCTCCTGAACAACGAAATGGACGATTTTACGAGCAAGCCGGGGGTGGCGAACACCTACGGATTGATCCAAGGTGAGGCGAACTCTATCGCTCCGGGCAAACGCCCGCTGTCCTCCATGACGCCGACGATAGTGGTGAAAGACGGATCGCTCTTCATGGTCACTGGCTCTCCAGGTGGTCCAACGATTATCAACACCGTGCTGCACTCGATCCTGAACGTTGTTGAGCACGATATGACGATCCAAGAGGCAGTGGCCTTCCCCCGGTTCCACCATCAATGGATGCCAGATTCAGTGGAATGGGGCCCTGGTGCGTTGAGCAAGGAGACGAGGGAGACAATGGCCCTTCTCGGTCAGGAGACGTACCCTACTGAGTACGGTTTGGGCTCTTGCCATGCGATATTGATCGGTCCGAACGGCCGCCGCTGGGCTGGTGTAGATCCGAGGGTCAGCAGCTCGGGTGCGAGCGGCTCGGATTAGGCATCAGCCCGGATCGTGTGCAACGGACAGGCCGCTTTGGGTTTGTCCGTGTCTTAGTGGATGACCGCACGGACAAACGCTGAGAGCGCCTGTCCATGGCACACGGAGCTCTGAATTGGTCCCTCCCCCACGGATGGTGGGGGAGGCTAGGAGGGGGCCGGCCCTCGGCCGGAACTCCTGATGGTGGCCGTTGATAAATGGTCGGAGCGAGCGGTCTGCCCCAGACCGCTCGCTCCGCTCGCAGCCCCCTCTCTTAATCTCCCCCGCCCCAAGCGGGGGAGAGGCCAGAAAAGAACCTTAAGGAAGATCGTGGCCGAGTTTGTCGCGCTTGGTGCCGAGATACTTTTCTCGGTGCTCGCAGGGCTCCGCAACCATCGGGACGTGCTCTACAATCTCTAATCCATGCCCTGCCAGGCCCTTCACCTTAGCAGGGTTGTTGCTCATCAGGCGCATCTTGGAGATTCCAAGATCAGAGAGCACCTGCGCGCCGATGCCGTACTCCCGAAGATCGGCCTTGAAGCCGAGAGCTTCGTTCGCCTCGACTGTGTCCATGCCTTCATCCTGGAGTTCGTAGGCCTTGAGCTTGTTGATGATGCCGATGCCTCGGCCTTCCTGGGCGATGTAGAGCACGCAGCCGCGGCCCTCCTCGTTGATCTTCTCAAGAGCCATGCCGAGCTGGTCGCCGCAGTCGCAGCGGAGTGACCCAAGAATGTCGCCTGTCAGGCAGCTTGAGTGGACACGAACAAGCACCGGCTCGTCCGTCGCCACGTTGCCTTTGACTATGGCGAGGTAGGGGCTTGACTCAACTTCGGAGTCGTACGCAAAGACCGTGAATTGGCCAAACTTTGTGGGCAGCGAGATCGGCCCAGCCACGCGGTGGACCAGCTTCTCATGCTTGCGCCGGTAGGCGATTAGATCAGCGATTGTCGTGATTTTGAGGCCATGCTGTTCCGCATAGGGCATCAGCCCATCCATGCGCAGCATTTCGCCGTCGTCCCCCACGATTTCGACCCCGACCCCCACAGCCTTGAGGCCTGCGAGTCGGCAGAGATCCACAGAGGCTTCAGTGTGGCCAGCCCGCTTCAAGACTCCTCCATGCTCGGCGCGAAGGCTGAGCATGTGGCCTGGCCGCATGAGGTCGCTCGGCTTTGCGTTGTCATCACAGAAAACCTGAACCGTCGCCGCTCGATCAGCCGCAGAAACACCTGTCGTCGTGCCGTGGCGCGCATCTACCGTCTCACCCATTGCTGTGCCGAGCCGAGCGTTGTTCTGCTTCGTCATCATCGGAACAGCGAGCTCATCGAGCCGCTCTGGCATCGTGGAGATGAATGGCACGCCGCGGCCGTACATGATCATGAAGTTCATGTCCTTGGCTGTGGTGAACTCACCAGCCATGATCAGGTCGCCTTCGTTCTCCCGGTCCGGGTCATCAACGACGACGATCATCCTGCCCTGTCGGAGCTCCTCAAGGGCTTCAGGTATCGATGCGAATGGCATGACGTTCTGATTCTACGCCTTAAGTGGGGAAACGTCATAGGAATTTGAGGGCCAGATGGCGGCCTCGCTCCAGTAAACTGGTCCCGTTACTTCTGGCTGGGCCCGCTCAATCTGACCTCGGAGAGTTCGTATAATGTCCGAGGCCAGGATGGTGGTGCTTCCATGCGGGAGAACGTTGGCCCAGGAGTTGAGTGATGAAGTACATTTTTGTAACAGGCGGCGTCGTAAGTTCAATCGGCAAAGGCATCACCAGCGCTAGTCTTGGCAGGCTCCTCAGGAGCAGAGGCTTCACCGTAGCCCCGATGAAGCTCGACCCCTACATCAACGTCGACGCCGGCACGATGAACCCCTACCAGCACGGTGAGGTTTTTGTCACAGAGGACGGCGCAGAGACCGACCTCGACCTAGGCCACTACGAGCGATTTATCGACGTCAACTGTTCATCCGGCTCTTCGATCACCACTGGCCGCGTCTACAGCGAAGTCATCGAACGAGAGCGCAGAGGCGACTACCTTGGCGCGACCGTTCAGGTCATTCCTCATGTCACCAACATGATCAAGGAGAAGATCTACGAGGTCGGCAAGCGGGAAGAGGCTGAGGTCGTTCTCGCAGAGATCGGCGGCACGGTTGGTGACATCGAGTCCCTGCCGTTCCTCGAAGCGATCCGCCAGGTCCGCAAAGATCTTGGCAAAGAGAACACGCTTTTCGTTCACGTCACCTTCGTGCCTGAAGTCGGCCCTTGGGGCGAGATCAAGACAAAGCCCACTCAGCACAGTGTCATCAAGATGCGCGAAATTGGCTTGAGCCCGGATGTTCTGGTCTGCCGCACCGAGACCGACATGCCCGATGATGTCAAAGAAAAGATCAGCATGTTCTGCGACGTGCCGACCGAGGCCGTCATCGAGAGCCGTACGGCCAACACAATTTACGAAGTCCCGCTGATGTACGAAGAGGCTGGCTTCGGAGAGCTCGTCGTGGACCGGCTTGGACTGGAAAAGCGCGAGTGCCGCCTGGCCGAGTGGATGTCTCTCGTCGAGAACCTGAAGAATCCGACCAGCGAAGTCACCATCGGCGTCATCGGCAAGTACACGTCCAACGGCGACGCTTACAAGTCGATCAACGAAGCTCTGGTGCACGGCGGAATTCCCGCCTCCTGCAAAGTCAACATCGAGTGGATTGAGAGCAGCACGCTTGAAGCGGAGGACGCAAATCCCGTCGAGATGCTCAAGGATCTTGATGGAGTCGTGATCGCACCTGGATTTGGCGAGCGCGGCATTGAAGGCAAGATCGAGGCTGTCAAGTATCTGCGAGAGAGCGGCACACCGTTCCTCGGCATCTGCCTCGGTCTTCAGATGGCTGTGATCGAATAT
>JALGYA010000141.1 GCA_029824475.1 Fimbriimonadia bacterium
GGAGCATGATCTCGCTGACCCAGATTGCGTACGGGTAGCGAGTCTGCCGCCATGGCAGCTCACGCTTATTGGCCTGATACCAGGTGAGCAGATCTGCTCTAAGCGTCGACATCGAGCCCCAGGGCCCGCAGAGCTTCCACCGGGTCGGGTTTGGCTGTCAATGCTCGACCAATGACCAAGTAACTGGCTCCGGCGGCCAGCGCACCAGCCGCGTCACCTGTTCTCGTCTGATCCTGCTTCTCGCCGGAGCGCGGCCGGATTCCCGGGACAACCAAGGTTGCTTCGTGACCGAGCGTCGAGCGAAGGTCTGAGCATTCATGTGCTGAAGTCACCACGCCATCCAGGCCACATTCCACACCGAGCGAAGAGAGCTTCTTCATATGGTCTAAGATCGGGCGTTGGACGCCGAGGTGGTCTGTCAGGACGTGCTGGTCCAGCGAAGTCAGGACACTCACACCGACGAGAAGCGGGCGCTCTTCGAGGGCGTACTCATGAGCCTCAACCACCGCGGCGGTAATCATCGCCGGGCCGCCACTCAGATGGAGAGTCATCATCCAGACTCCGCGCTTAGCTGCCTCACGCACGCCAATAGCCACAGAGCTGGGGATGTCGTGGAGTTTGAGATCGAGGAAGATGCGATCCGCCCCAGCCTCGCGAAGCTCATCAACGACATCAAGGCCGTTTGGAAGGGTCAGGCCGTGTCCAATCTTGAAGGCCCCGGCATAGTCTTTGAACTTTGCAACGGTCTCCTTAGCTTCGTCCAGGCACCCTGTATCGAGAGCGCAGATGATCTTTCGCCTGACATTCGCATCCATCGCTGTTTATTCTAACTGAGATCATGGTTCAATAGGCGCGTGGAACACGGTGAGCTCCTAATCGGCGGGCACTTTTTCGGTGGTCCGTGCGACTCATCCGTCCCTAAAGACCCGGTCACCAATCCTTGCAGCGGCAAAGTGATCGGATCGGCTGCTGTCGCCACCCAGAATGAAGTGGACGCAGCCCTCCAGTCATCTGCAGAAGCAGCCGCCTCTTGGAGAGCCACTCCCTTGGCGGATCGGCTGTCGATCGTCGCAAGAATTGCAGAGGTCGTCGCAGAGAATGCCGACGAACTGACCGAGTTGATGGTCGCGGAGATCGGCAAGCCTCGATCTCTGGCCCTGGCAGAGGTCAAGCGGACCTCGCTCACGTTCAAGCTCTCCTCCGAATTGGCTGTCGATCTCGGTGAGAGAGAGATCGACATCACCGCCGACCCGAGAAATGCACTTTTCAGCGTGACGGCGGTGCGTGTACCCGTGGGTCCCGTGCTTGCGATCACACCCTACAATTGGCCGTTCAATCTGGCCGCCCACAAGATCGGGCCGGCACTTGCGGCTGGCTGCCCAGTGGTGCTGAAAGGTTCGCCTCAAGCCGCTCTCTGCACTTCTCTTCTCGCCAGGCTCATCCACAGCTGCGGCCTGCCGGACGGCGTGTTTCAGTATGTGAATACCAGCCCGGCGCTCTCCGAGAGGATGGTGGTCGATCCGCGCATCAAGGCGATCTCCTTCACTGGCTCAGATAAGGTCGGCTGGCATATCAAGTCCCTCGTGCCGCAGAAGAAAGTCGCCCTAGAATTGGGTGGCGATGCCGCCTCGCTGGTTCTCCAGGATGCTTCTCTCGATTACGCCGCGAAGCAGAGTGCAGTGTCTGCCATGGCCTACGCCGGACAGGTGTGCATTTCGCTCCAGCGGCTCATTGTCCAAACCAATATCTACGATGAGTTCAAAGAGAGGTTCATTCATGAGGTGGAGCAGATCGGGTTCGGCGATCCCACTGACGATTCAGTCTTGTGTGGACCGGTCATTTCAGATGAGGCAGCCGATCGCATCATGTCGCTGATCGATGCAGCAGAGAGCGCAGGCGCAGCTGTCCTGACCGGAGGAAATCGAATCGGCAGGGTGATTGAGCCGACAGTTCTCGAAGATGTCCCGACAGAGGCGGAGCTTGCATGCGGCGAAGCCTTCGGCCCTATCTGCACGATCGGCCGATGTGCGGATATCAACGACGGACTGCGGCAGATGGATGCCTCCCGATTCGGTCTGCAGGGATCGATCTACACGAGCGACCCTGAGGCTGTGGCTAAAGCAAGGCTGCTGGAGCTTGGCGGGCTGGTTGTCAACGATGCGCCAAGCGTGAGGTTTGATGCGATGCCCTACGGCGGAATCAAGGCCAGCGGGTTCGGGCGCGAGGGCCCGAGCTTCTGTCTTGACGACTACACCGAGTGGCAGTCAGTTGTTCAGCACAGCTAGCCGCTAGCGAATCGCTTCTTCAGTTTCTGCATCGAAGAAGTGCGTGTGCTCCATCTCGATGACGAACTGCCGCTCTTCACCATTCTTCAGGGAGACCGAAGCATCAATCGTAGCCAGGAGCTTGTCCTCGCCAACGATCAGATAGGCGACGTTCTCTGCACCGAGCAGCTCAACAACGTCGATCGTGGCGGTGAAGGTGTTGCCCTCTGCGGCCTCGGGGCCGCCATCCCCAGCCGCATAGATGTTCTCAGGGCGAACACCAAATGTAACTTTCTGTCCTTCTTTCTCCAGCACAGGATGACCGGCGGGAATTGTCAAGTCAAGAGCGCCACATGAGATTTGACCACCCGTGACTTCTCCGTCGAAGAAGTTCATCGGCGGAGCGCCGATGAAGCCAGCAACAAACATGTTGGCCGGGCTGTTGTAGACCTCTTCCGGCATCGCGCACTGCTGCAGGACGCCGTCCTTCATGACCGCGATCCGCTCACCCATCGTCATCGCTTCGACCTGGTCGTGCGTGACGTAGATCGTGGTGATGTTTAGCTGACGGTGGAGACGAATCAACTCGGCCCGTGTCTGGATGCGGAGCTTTGCGTCCAGGTTTGAGAGCGGCTCATCCATCAGGAAGACTTTCGGCTTTCGAACAATGGCTCGCCCGAGAGCGACGCGCTGCCGCTGGCCACCGGAAAGCTCTTTTGGCTTGCGGTGCAGGTACTGATCGATGTCGAGCATCTTCGCGGCATCGTTCACCTTGTCGTCGATGCCCTTCTTGATCTTTTTGGCCTCAGCAGAGTTCATGATCTGCCAGAGGAATCCCTTCAGCTCTCGCAGGCGCAGACCGAACGCGATGTTGTCGTAGACGGTCATGTGCGGATAGAGCGCGTAGTTCTGGAAGACCATCGCAATATCACGATCTTTCGGCGGCACGTCGTTGACGCGCGCCTCGCCGATCATGAGGTCACCGTCGGTGGCCTCTTCGAGGCCGGCGATCATGCGCAATGCGGTCGTTTTGCCGCAGCCTGATGGGCCGACGAGCACCATGAATTCCGAATCGTTAATCTCTAGGTCGAGATTATTTACGGCCTTGACGTCTTTCCCAAAAATCTTGGTGACGCCTTTAAAACTGACTCCTGCCAAACTGGTGCTCCTGAGGGACAGCCGACAAACGGCTCGCAGGCATTCTACCGAATGACATCGACTTGGCGGGGGCTGGGCTTGAAACCGCGTTCAGATCAGGAAAAACAGGTCCAGCAGTCCAGTCTGAGCACAGGTCCGGGCAGCGGGCCTTGGGCCCGGGCCATAATTGGCGTGTTTATGGCGGAAGACATCCGGCGCATAGTCGCCACCGACTGCGGGTCAACGACGACCAAAGCCATCCTCATTGAGAAAAACGACCAGGGGCACTATCGCCTGGTTGCTCGTGGAGAAGCTCCCACCACTGTTGAAAAGCCGTTTGAGGACGTCACTCTTGGCGTGCTCAACGCAATCACAGAGCTGGAGGAGATCACGGCTTCTCACGTGCCGGAGGGCTTCAGCGCAGCTCGGCGCAACCTCATTCAGGACAGCAAAGTCTGGCGGCTGCTCAAACAGGGCGAGCGAACCTCCGAACGCAGCAACGATCTTGAGGCCTCCGATATGTATGTCTCCACCAGCTCTGCTGGCGGCGGTCTGCAGATGATGGTCGCCGGCGTTGTGAAATCGATGTCGGCAGAATCAGCAGAGCGTGCAGCGCTGGGCGCTGGCGCAATCCTCATGGACACCCTTGCTGTCGATGACGGACGAAAGGAGTACCAGAAGGTCGACCGGCTCCGAAAGCTCCGCCCAGACATCATTCTTATGTCTGGCGGCACGGACGGCGGAACCAGAACTCACCTGATCGATATCGCAGAGATCATCCGCCGTGCTGATCCCAAGCCGAGATTCGGCGACATGCAGCTGCCCGTTATCTACGCGGGAAACAAAGAGGTGAGCGATGATGTTGAAGAAGTCCTTGGTGAGTCGATCAGCCTGAAGGTTGTCGACAACATCCGCCCGACGCTCGACCTGGAAAACCTCGATCCTGCGCGAGACGAAATCCACGAGCTGTTCCTGGAGCACGTTATGCAGCAGGCGCCTGGCTACGGCAAGCTGCTTGACTGGACCAGCGAAGAGGTAATGGCAACCCCCAACGCCGTCGGCAAGCTCATGAAGCACTACGCGGACCAGGAGAAGATTAATATCTTGGGCGTGGACATCGGCGGCGCGACGACAGACGTCTTCTCGGTTTTCGAAACAACTTACAACAGAACGGTCTCGGCCAACCTCGGCATGAGCTACTCGGTCTGCAACGTCCTCAAAGAGGCTGGCACGGAGAACATCGCCCGCTGGCTTCCCTTCGAGATCGATCCCTTTGAAGTTCGAAACCGGCTTCGAAATAAAATGATCCGGCCGACGACGATTCCTCAGTCTTATGAGGATCTGCTGATCGAGCAGGCGGTGGCGCGTGAGGCGCTCAGGCTCGCTTTTGATCACCACAAGTCTCTTGCGCGGACCCTCAAAGGAACGCAGCAGCAGCGTGACATGGGCCAGATCTTCGACCAGGCGACCACTGGCCAGACGCTCATCAAGATGGAGAATCTGGACATGATCATCGGCTCAGGTGGAGTGCTTTCCCATGCACCAGATCGAGCCCAGTCGACTCTGATGATGCTCGACGCCTACGAACCGGTTGGCGTCACCATGATGACTGTCGACTCGATCTTCATGATGCCGCACCTCGGCGTTCTTTCAGAGCACCACTACGAGGCCGCTCGCGAAGTGTTCGAGTTCGACTGCATTGTCAAGTCTGGCCACTGCATCGCACCGACTGGCACAGCGAAAGAAGGCGAAGTAGGGGTCACGATTACGGGTGATGTCAACGAGACAGTTCCCTTTGGATCACTGCTGGTCATTCCGGCTGGGCGAGAGGAGACTAAGAATCTCACAATCACTCCCGGCAAGACTCTCGATCTCGGCGAAGGCAAAGGCAAGCCGATCAGCGGCACCTACGAAGGCGGCACAGTCGGAATCATCATCGACTGCCGAGGCCGTCCACTCGCTCTGCCTGATCAGGCGGCAGCAAGAGTGGCCAAGCTTCAGGAATGGCTGCAGGCGATGGGTCTGCGACTTCTCGACTAGCCAGGCTGAATTGGGCTCAGAAGAAGCCTCAAGACTCACTGTCTTGAGGCTTCTTTCTTATTGAGCTCGCCTGGTCCCGAATTCAAGCGGGACACCGTGGCATAATACGGATCGAGCTCTCCGCAGACAGTTGGCGGCCATCAGGCCTTAATCGTTGAAAGCCAGCCCAGGTGCAGTTCAGGACCGAATAACGCTTTTCGCCAGAAATGGTGACAGATCGAAATTGGGCTCCTGCACACGCGGTGCGGGAGCCCAAATCTGTCTAGGAGGCAGGCATATGCCGACAGCCCAGAAAGCAGAAGTTATCGAGAAGACAAAGGAACGGCTTGACAAAGCGGTTGGCGTGGTATTCACTGAGTACCGCGGCATCAACGTGAGTCAAATGCAGAATCTACGGTCGCAGATCAAAGAGAAAGGTGGCGAGATGCAAGTCGTCAAAAACACCCTTCTAGTCCGCGCCGCAGGCGATGCAAGCGAAAACTTCCCTGAGGAATTCAAAAGCGGTCCGACCGCGGTTGCGTTCCTTTATGAGAACGAGTCCGACTGTGCCAAGGCACTCTTCGATTTCAGGAAGGCCAACAAGAGTTTCGTCATCAAAGGCGGACTTTTCGACGGTCAGATCTTGGATGAGAAAGAGGTCGAGGCATTCTCGAAGCTACCTTCCAAAGACGTGCTCATCGCACAGGTCATTGGTACGATCGCAGCTCCGCTCACAGCTCTTGCTGGAACGATTGAAGCGATCTACGCCGATCCGATCCGTACAGTGGGTGCAGTCGCCGATAAGGCGTCCGATGGAGGCGAAGCAGCTTCAGCTTAACAAGCGAAAGAGATCTTTCGCAAAGACAATTACAAGCACTGCAAGGAAATTCAAATGGCAAGCGTTGTTGAGAAAATCGTAGAGGACATCAGCGGTCTTACAGCTATCGAGCTGTCCGACCTGAAGAAGGCTCTCGAAGAGAAATTTGACGTAACAGCTGCCGCCCCCATGGGTGGCATGATGATGGCTGCACCAGCAGCTGACGGCGGAGACGCCGCTGAAGAGCAGACAGAGTTCGACGTAATGCTGACCGCATGCGGCGACCAGAAGCTCAAGGTCATCAAGGCTGTTCGAGAAGCTACAGCTCTCGGACTGAAGGAAGCTAAAGAGCTCGTTGACGGCGCACCAAGCGCAATCAAGGAAGGCATCGGCAAAGACGATGCTGAAGCTCTGAAGAAGACACTCGAAGAAGTCGGCGCCAGCGTCGAGCTCAAGTAGTCTACAGACCCGACTCCACAGGAGTTTGAAAGCGGCCCAAGCATCAGCTTGGGCCGCTTTTATTTGTCCGCTGCTTGGGTAAAACCAACAGATGCTCTCAGCGGCCCTTGCCCTCTCAGCGACACTGATCAAACCGATCGCTCCCGAGGCCAGTTTCACCTTCAGCAGCCCTTCCGATCGAGTCTGGCTCGGCGAGGACTGGTGGGCTAATCCTCTTCAGGATTGGCGAATTTCAGGTAAGAGGGCAGAGTGCCTCAAGGCTGCGAAGGACCGCAACGCCGCTCTTTTGACTTCTGTCTTAGATGGCGAAGGCGCATTTGATCTGTCTCTCCGCGTTGGGCTGATCAACATGAGTCGCCGCAAGCCGGTGGGCGTCATCGGTGTGGAACTGGGCCGCACTGAAGAGTACGGCCACTACAAAGGGGCCGCAGTCTTCGGGCGAGGAATCAAAGTTGGCGTGGCCGCAAGCGGCGAGCTCGTTGTCGGTGAGCACAGAGGCACGAAGTCGCTGAGAGCCTCGATTGAGGAGATCAAGCTCAATATCAGCTTTGATGGTTCATCATTGACCCTCACGGGGACTGGCGATGGTGTTTCAGACACGCTCGTTGTGGACGCTGCTGACCTTCCGAGCCTCAAGGGCCCCGTCGCCCTTATGAGCCACCTCCCAGGCTTCACAGACGCCGAAGGCGCTGACGCCTGGTTCGACGACTTCTCCATGACCGGCCCCGGCGTGGACAGCCACCAGGATCGCAAATTCGGGCCGATCCTTTTCAGCCAGTTCACACTGAGCCGCGGCGATCTCAAGATGACAGCGCAGATGCCTCCCCTCGGAGACGGCGACCAGCAGACCGCCAAGCTTGAGTTCAAGCGTATTGGCCAGTGGCGCAAGGGCGACACGGTTGACATTCACCCAGACTCGCACACAGCCACGTTCAAGGTCAAGAACTGGCCCACAGGAGCCGACACGCCCTACCGCATCACCTGGGAGTACATGAATGATGCCGGCGATAAGGTCAAGGCTCAGCGGTACGGCACGGTCCGGCGAGAGCCGACAAAACGAACTCTTCGGGTTGGAGCACTCACGTGCTTCTACCAGACCGGTTATCCCTCCAATGAGATCGCAGAGGGCGTC
>JALGYA010000142.1 GCA_029824475.1 Fimbriimonadia bacterium
AAACCAGGGTGCTTCGGTTGTCATTCGCCGTCAGATGAACAATGATGTCAGCTCTGAGATTTCTTCCTTTTCGTATTTCCTGGGTTCGTACTCCCGGCAGAGATTTCAACACGTTCGTTAGTACTTGCACCGAAATCTGCTCTAAAATGTAGTCCAGGTGTGGTGAATCATTAGTTTTCATTGCGCGTTGAAAAGTATTATATCACTGAAAAGTGATTTAACGCCACAATCACGGGCGAGATGGCCAAGGAATTCTCTTTCGACATTGTCAGCAAAGCCGACATGATGGAGGTCAAGAACGCGCTGGACCAGGCGAAGCGTGAGCTGCAAAACCGCTACGACTTCAAAGGCACAGCCTGCGAGATCGCCTACGAAGGCGAGGAGATCGACCTGATTGCGGACGACGAGTTCCGCATGGGGCAGCTCAAAGAGATCGTCACGAGCAAGCTGATCAAGCGCGGCATCGACCTGCGCCAGCTGGATGAGGGTGCCATCGAGCCAGGCTCAGGCATCACCGTCAAGCAGAAGATCACCCTCAAGCAGGGCATCCCGCAGGAGCACGCCAAGCCGCTGGTCAAGCAGATCAAGGACGCGAAGCTGAAGGTGAATGCCCAGATTCAGGGCGAGGCCGTGCGCGTTTCAGGCAAGGACAAGGACGCACTCCAGAAGGCGATGGCGTTCGTCAAGAAGCTGAAGCTCCCGATGCCTGTCCGGTTTGAGAACTACCGCTAGGCGGACTCTTGCCGGCAGCCGAAGCACGTCGCATCTGCGTTGAGCCACATCCGCTCAAGGTGTTCCGGTGCTTCGCCGTCCACCAATTCACGATCTTCCATGAACGTGTAGATTTGATCGAGGGTGCGCACATGCTGCTCGTCAATCCGCCGGTAGACCATGTTGGGTCTGATTTCGTCTGGTGAGTCGAGGCCTGCTGCTGCGACGATCTCCAGAAACGCGTGGATGGTCCGGGTCTGCAGCCCAGCGACCCGTCTCGCCTTGTCTTCCACCACCAGCGCCCGGGTCAGCCCAGGGCATTGTGTGGTGACGCCGACTGGGCAGTCATTGTGGTTGCAGCGCCTCGCCTGGATACAGCCGAGCGCGAACATGAACCCGCGTGCTGACATGCAGATGTCTGCGCCGAGCGCCATCGCCCGGAACATGTGGTACCCGGTGATGATCTTCCCGCTCGCGATCAGCTTGATCCTGCTCCTGAGGCCCGTGCCCGTCAGAACCGAATGAGCAAAGGCGAGGCCATCGCGCATCGGCATACCGATCGAGTTGCTGAATTCTATGGGTGCCGCACCCGTGCCGCCCTCGCCGCCGTCTACAGCGATGAAGTCGGGAGTGATCCCCGTCTGGGTCATCGCTTTGACCAGCCCCATAAACTCCTCTGGTCGCCCCACGCAGAGCTTGAAGCCGACCGGCTTTCCGCTGAGTTCACGCAGCTTAGCGATGAACTCCATCATCTCGATCGGGGTTGAGAAGGCCGAGTGAGTGGGTGGCGAGAGCACATCGGCGCCCATCGGAACGCCTCTGATCCTTGAGATTTCCTCTGAGACTTTGGCCGCTGGAAGAATGCCACCGTGGGCGGGTTTCGCCCCCTGGGAGAGCTTAACCTCGATCATCTTGACTTGGGGCCGGCAGGCGTTCTCTTTGAACTTCTCTTCGTCAAATCCTCCGTCTTCCGCGCGGCAGCCGAAGTAGCCCGTGCCGATCTGCCAATTGAGGTCTCCGCCGTGCTCCAGATGGTAAGGGCTCACTCCTCCTTCGCCGGTGTTGTGGAGGAAGCCCGCCCTCTTTGCCCCCAAGTTCAGAGCAAGCACTGCCGGAGCGCTGAGCGCGCCGTATGACATCGCCGACACCCCTAGCCGACTGCACACATAAGGCTGAGCACACGAGTCCTCGCCAATCACAACTTTGGGCTCTTCGTGCGGAGCCGTCTTTGCATCCAAGGAGTGGGCCACCCATTCGGTGCCTGGGTCGTAAACCAGCTGCTCCGTGCCGAAGGGTGTGGTCTCAATCTCGCCTTTGGCGCGCTGGTAGGCGACGGAGCGGAAGTTGCGGTTGAAGGGTCTGCCTTCCGTGTTTGATTCGACGTAGTACTGCTGGATTTCTGGGCGAAGCTTCTCAAACAGATACCGACCATGGCCGATGACGGGGAAGTTGCGCCTAATCGAGTGCTTTGTCTGCAGCATGTCCACGATGCCGATGAGGATGAGCGGACCGAAGTAGGCGAATGCCCAAACCGCCTTGGGATTGACAAGCAGGGCAAGCGCCACGGTCAGGCCAGACAGCAGCAGAGCGCTCCAGATGAAGATCCAACGGGACATGTGTTCCTCAATGTACCGTTGATTCGCCCGGTTCCGGTTAGGGAATCACTTCCAGGTCATCTGCAGAACGCCGTCCCAGTCTTCATCCGGCGGGTTCTCGCGGAAGTCACTGATGCGGGCCAGTACGAGTTCTGCCGGCTTGTCATTCGGTTGAATCTCCAGAACCTGCTTCAGCAGCATCTCGGCTTCATCCCAGTCGCGGGCCCGGTAAGACTGCATCGCCTTGGTGTGGAGTTTGGCCATTCTGATGGTGTCAGCGCTGCACCGGTCCGTCTCTTCGATCACTTCATGGATGCCGGTCGCCTGGCGCTTGCCGTGAACGGCGACCCAGTCCACCTGGCGCGTTACCAGCGATGAGCCAGCTTCAGCAAGTGTCGTATCACCGATGAGGATCCGAGTGCCGTACATCCGGTTCAGGCCCTCCAGCCGCGAGGCGAGATTGACCGCATCGCCGATGACTGTGTAGTTCATCCGCTGGCTGCTGCCGACGTTGCCGACGATCACGTCGCCCGTGGAGATGCCAAAGCTCACGCCCAATATCGGAATCCCGCGCTCCTCGAATTCTGGATAGAGTCGATCCAGTGTCCTCTCGCTTTCCAGTGCAGAGAGACAGGCCTTGAGGGCCGGATTATCAACCGGAACCGGAGCACCCCAGAACGACATTACATCGTCGCCGTTGAACTTGTCGACGGTTCCTCCAGTTTTGGTGACCTCTTCGCTGAGCACATCAAAGTACTCGGCGAGGATCTCGCCGAGCTTCTCAGGGGAGACGCGTTCCGAGAGGCGCGTAAACCCAACAAGATCAGCGAATGAGACGGTGACATGCCGCCGCTCGCCGCCGAGTTTCGCCTCCTGGCCCGTGCGCATCAACCACTTCGCATATTCGGCTGGGACGAGCTTCTGGAAGGACCGAAGACTGGTCTTCATCCGCTCAAGAGACTCGGAAAGCTCGCTGATCTCAAGGACCGACGTTTCGATCGGCGGGCTTGCATGGAAGTTCAGCTCCGTCATATTCTGCGTGTCTCGAACAAGCCGGCTGATCGACCTTGTCATCATCTGCGAGAGCCAGAAGATTGCACCAATTCCAAATAAGAGAGCTCCTCCGAGGGCTGTAATGAAAACCCCTAGCGTCTCCTTCAGCGGAGCGGCGAAGTCTGATTCTGGGATGACGATGCAGATCGTCCATGGAGGAGTGCGCGTGCCCGAGATTTTCTGGATGCCGATCCGCCAGTCCTCCTGATTGAGCAGAAGGTGGCGCTGCACGGTCCGCCCTTGGCTGATCTCAGCCGCCTCAGTTTCGATCATGTCGACAATGAGGGTCAACAGCGGATCGTCCATCTCTGCGAGAGAGACAATTCTCTGTGCACCGCCAGAGGATGTCAGGAGCCGGTGCGGATCGGGATGCGCTGCGAGCCTGGCTCCGTTTGGGCTGGTCTCTGCAAGGAATGCGTAGCCGTTATTGCTGACCTGAAGTGTCTGGAGATAGCGGCTGATGTCTCCCACGGTCAGATCGACCATTGCCGTGCCGATGAACTCGCCGCCGGGTCCGATGATCGGGGTGGCGCAGGTTATGCCGGGCACCTCGATGCCGTCTGCAGGGTGCAGGACGCGGATGCCGCTCCAGGCGAGCTCGCGGGTCTCTTTAACCTGTTCGTAGATAGGCAGAATCCGCTGGTCGATCAGGTTCCCAACACTTGAGCTGAGCTCACGGAACCTGGCGCCGGCGGGAGCGAGGTTTCTCCTGACCGTCCGCCCATCCTCAATCAGGATGCTAGTCGTGACAACGATGGAGCCGTCCTTCTGACGGACTGCCCGGATCGACTCCCCGGTGCGGTCGAGCACCACGCTGGTAGAGCTGAGGTCCGCGTTAATCCGGATCAGCTCGGTGAGATACGAGCTCAGCTTGGGGAAGGTCGTTGAGTTGACACTGGTCGCCCGGTCCACCTCGATTGTCGGCTTCGTGACCTCAGCGATCATTCGGCTTGAGTTCTCAGCGTTTTTGAGCGGCCCTGCGATCTGGCCGTCGATGTGGGCAGTGGTGCCAAGGATTGACCTGTCAAGCAGCTCGTCGATGTCCTTTTGCGACTGAACGAAGGTGTAGATGCCCAAGCCAAGTGTCGTGATCGACAGGATGGCAGCGAATCGCAGCGTGAGCTTCGTCTTCAGTCGTGTTTTCATCTGAGCTGGGCAGTTGAATGCTGGTCCAGGAACAAGAGGATGGCCGCGCGCTTGGGCAGCGGCGACCGCTCAAGAGGATACCTTTTGGTGCTCGCTGCGGCGAGCATGGTGTCAACTTGCCCGGACTCGATAGAGATGTACGCCGTAGCCGGCGAAGGCGTCAACGAACTTGCCGTCGTTGAGGCTGATTAACCGGTTTTCGCCGATCACTTCAACCACGCCTGACTCTGGGCTGCTCAGCTGGAACGTGGAGGTGCTCCCCTCGCCAGACATGTCGGCCGCGAAGAGATAGAGATCGCCGCCGTGCCGCTTGGCCATGACTTCTGCGCTTGTTGTCTTGACTGCGCCTGGAAGCGTTGGGCTGTTGATGACCGGCGCAAGATTGTTGATCTGCTGGTTGATGTTCTTGACAGCGTTTGCCGTTGTCGCATCGTTGAGAAGAGCTGCTTCCTGGAATCGAGGCTTGAACTCGTGTGCGAAGTAGATGAGCCCAGTTGCCCCTCGAATGATCGCCATCCAGACCTCAGATCTGATTTGGGTGGGGGAGGCCTTGCGGTCGCCTGCGTTGATGCGCGTGGTTTCGATGCAGCTCCAGACAGGCTTCCTGTTTTCTGTCCAGTCCAGGAGTCGCCCAACACCCTTCGGCACGAACTCCAGCCTGCCGCGCACGGCTGCATTGGAGTGGACGACGGGATAGATGTCAAATGAGGCGATGTCGCAGCCTCTGACATACAGCGGGTAGTCCTCCAGCTTGCCGGTTCTGACCCCGCGGCCTCCCCAGCCCTCCCAGGCGACTCCTTGCCCAAGGTTCAGGATCACTGGCCGTGTCGGATCTGCCTTTGCAATTCGCCGGTAGCTCTGAAGAATCAGCGAAGGCGGAATGGGAGGGCCGTATCCGGACCACTTCCTTCCGGCATATTCAGGCCAGGCCTTCGTGATCCGCGTGGTGTCGTTTTGCCAATAGCCAGTGAGGGACTGGGCGTTATCCGGCTCGTCACCGTGCATCCAGCCGACGATGGTCTTTTCATCCAAATGGTTGAGAGCCCACTCGTTCTGATCGCAGATCACCGGCATTCCGGCCCTCTTCAGTTCAGCAATCTGCTGGGAGGTAGGCCCTTTATAAAGACCGACATAGAGATTGACGCCGATCGCCTTGTATCGGGCCGCATTTGATGGAGCCTGCAGCCAGACGGCAATTGGGAAGTAGCTGGAATCCTTGGGCAGCCCGTTTGCATAGCCTTCCTGGCCGAAGCCAATCGAGGCCAGCGCACCAAACAGGACAAGAAGAAGCCAGCGCCACATGGGCAGAGTCTACTGCTTCTTAGACTTCTTCGCGGAAGCCGCAAACGCTGCCAGGAACAGCTCTTTCACCGGGTGGTCTGCAGCGAAGGCGAATTCCGGTCGGTCGTCTGCCTTCGCCAAAATGCCAAGCGCCTTGGTCTCGTCCCCAGATGAATAGGCATCGAGAGCCTGGGTCAGATCAGGGCGATTCTTGCCCGCCTGGCGCTGCATGCGCAGCAGCGTGTCATCCCGGGTGATGCCTTCCTTAAGAATCAGCTGATAGAACTCTGACTCGACGCCGAGGATCTTGGCTGCACCCATGAGGCTGCGTCGTCGGAGGGCCGGGCTCACCATTTCGCCCGCTGCACTGAGTATCACCGGGAGGTCATCTGCATCACCGATCGAACCCAGTGCATACGCCATTTCGCTCACAGACTCATCCTGAAACCAGTCGATGGCGCGTCTGAGTGTGGGCGCTTGGCCCCGCAAGTTCATCGCGGAAACGGCCTCTGCGGCTGCAATTCTAATTGAAGGCACAGCGTCCAGCAGTGCTTCGCCGATCACTGGCTCTGCGGCGGCGTCATTCAGTCTCCTCAGCGCCTGGATTGCGGCGCGCCGCAGATCGAGATCACCCGCCTGCTGCGCAGCCTCGCAGAGCGGTCCGAGGGCAGCACTGTCGCCCATTCGGCCAAGTCTCTTTGCCGCGGTTCGCCTGAGGGCAGGTCTTGGATCCTCGAGGTGGCGGATGAGTACGGGCACCGCTTTAGGAGACTTGGTGGCCGCCAGAGCCTCGAGGGTCTCTTCTTCCGCAAGATCGCCGTGCTCCTCCAGGTGATTGATCAGCGCATCGACGGTCGCGGGATCTCTCAGTCGTGACAGAGATTCTGCAGCTTGACGCCTCACTCTCGGTGACGGGTCGCTCAGGGCTTTGATGAGATCGTCGCTGGCAAGGGTCATTCCTGATCGCCCCACCTTCGCTGCCGCCTTGACGCGGCTCCGCTCATCTACGCTGGATGAGAGGGCCTTCATGGCCCGCACGCCTCTTGGGTTCACTCTTAGAAGCTGTTTAACTGAAGACTTGAATGAAGCGGACCCCTCTTCCTTGACCCGGCTCAGTGTGAGAACAGCCGCAACGCGGAGCCCGACGACGATCAGGAATACGACCTTGTAGGCCTGCTCCGCGGGCATCCCAGTTCTCAACGCCGAGAGAACTGCCGAACCCGCCAGCGGAGCTGCGCCAAGAGCGGCGGCCTGCACCGCAAATGCTGCAGCAAGGTAATTCGCCCTTTCGCTCGGCTTCGCGGCAGCGATCGTCAGGTTCATGTAGGCGAGCATCGCCCCGGACCAGACTGCACCGTTATAGAAGTGCCAGGTGATGAGCATTGAGGAGTTGAAGAGCACTCCTTTGCCAGGGTCGGTGAACTGCCAGACGACAGGTGCGAAGATGGTTCCGAACACCGCCAAGAGGAGCATCGGCCTGCTGCCGTACTTGTCGGCGAGGAAGCCCCAAACTTTGACGAGAAGGATTGTGCTGATGGCCAGGCTCACGCCCATGAGCTGCAGGGCGGTGAAAGGCAGGCCGAGGACTTCGCGTGAATAGGCGGCGAATAGCGGTCCGGCAAAGCCTTGACTGATGGCGAATACAGCCGAGAAGACGAGCAGGGGCCGGAAGTCTTTATCCTTAAGAGGGGTGGCGATCATCGCCAACGACTGTTTCAGGCCGGCTTTGACAGGCTTTTCACGCGGCAGGTCGTCCATCCGCATGAGATAGATCAGGCTGATCCCGCCCATGATGACCCCGATGGCGAAGATGACCGAGAAGCCTGCCTCTTCGATGTTGTTTTTGACTGCCCAGTCGAGGCCGAGCCCGCCAAGGAAGCCGACGGAGACGCCGACGGCGGTCGCCACAGCTGTGCGGCGGCTGAAATACCAGCCTCTGCTTTTTTCAGGGACGAGCTCCGCGATCCACTCATTGTAGATGGGAGC
>JALGYA010000143.1 GCA_029824475.1 Fimbriimonadia bacterium
GGTCGGTCAAAGGCGAAGTCACGGCTTCGCTGATCGAATCCGCGATTGCCAGAACGGCCGCTGCATCAGGCGCGAAAAGCGCTCAAGTCCTCGCCGCAGGCGGGCTGGAGATCGCGGGCGCGGAAGGAAGAACAAAGCTCGACGATCTCTCTGCTCTATCTTTGAGCGACGGGCCGGAGCTTCTTCTTGTCTTGCCAGAGCAGATCGCCGCGCTCGATAAGAAGAAGACCCGAAGTCGAGGGCTGATCGCGTTGGTCGCCTTCGTCGTTGCTGCAGGCACCGTTGACATGGTGATGCAGGACTACGAATTTGCCGGCAAGGAAGCAGCTAAGGCCACCAACATCAACGCGGACGCTAGGAAGTACTTCAAGGACCAGCATCGTATCATCAACGCAGATCTCGTGAAGCTCGAGAACGAGGCAGCCGTGCTCAGCAACGCGTTTGAGCCGGCACAGCAGCCCGGCGATGTGGCTCAGGTCGCGGCGAACCTCGTGCCCGAAGGCGTGTGGCTGACAGGGCTCACCATCGACCGTGGGCGACCGCTTCAAATCAGAGGGACGGCTCGCACCAGCGAGGCGGTTTCACTCTATGTGCAGACCCTCAGCGCGAGCGAACGACTAAGAGACGTGAAGCTGTTGTTTGCAAACAATGCGAAGATTGACGAGACCGCCATCGTACGGTTCTCAGTGACCGCGCACATTGTGGGAAGTTATCCGCTGGTTCAGAAGCAGACCAGGAGGAGCAGAAGATGAACCTGAAGCTCAAGTCAAATCGAGCCGCATTTTCCCTGCTCACAGCCATCTTCCTTCTGGCGATCGTAGGCGCGTTCATTTACCAGCTGATCGTTCCGCTGGCGGACAAAGTCAAGGCACGGGAGGACGCCCAGGCGTTGGAGCAGGACTTGAGTGCACAGTTCCGAGAGTCCCGCGATGCGCTGGACGAAGCAGCGGCCATCGTCGAGGCGAGAACCTGGACAGGCTCCGCAGACCAGATCAGCCCGATCATTCTGGCGGAGACGACTCAATTTGCTGAAGACCACAGAGTGAGAATCGGCTCGTTCCGACCTCAGCGGATCGTTCAGAACGAAGGGCTCGATCAGTTGACATTCCTCGTGCTGGCGGAAGGGCGCTTCTTGGATGTAATGGCCTTCGCCAAGGACCTCGAAGAGAAGTCCACCAAGACGGCGGTTGCCCAGATTCAGATCTCGTCCTCAAACAGTGAAGGGGACACCGTTTCGGCCGCGATCGGTCTCGCGGCCTACTTGAAGCCAGAAGAAGAAGGAGCAGCCAGTGGCTAACACAAGATTCTTGGTCTATGGCGGCGTTGTCGTCATCGGCGTGCTCGGCTGGGTGATGACCGCTCCTGAAAAGAGTGAAGGCATCGAGGCGAGCAACTCGAGGCCAACTCGGGGCTTGTCGTCAAGGGCAAGCAGAACGGTTGATGACCAGTTCACGGAAGAGGATGCCAACGCGCGCTTCGCGAAAGTGAACGAAACTCTCAAGAATGCGTTTAGACCGTTGGTCGTCCCGGAGTCGGGACGCAGGGGTGCGTTGAACCCGAATGAGATTCCAGCGAGCTTTGCGGATGGCAAAGACGTTTGGATCTATACGGGCACGGCGATCATTGACGAAGCCCCCCTGGCGCTTGTGGAGAATCCGACAGACGGATCGATTGATTTCCTTGCAGCTGGTTCGAATTGGAAGCGATCCTCCGTTGTGAAGATCACTCCGACGCAGCTGACCCTTCGGGGCCCGAATGGGGACCTGAGAGTTATGGACTTGATGAAGGATCCGCCTGACCCGAATGAGGCGATCCTGGGCTACGACCCGCTCAGCCCGCTGACTGGAGCGATAATTTTGGAGGCACGTGAAGAGCCTAAATCTTTGCAAGCAGCTTCGATTGAGAAGCAAGGTGAAAAGGACAATGAACTTGAGTAAATGGCTCGTCGCACTGGCGGTTCTGGCTGTGCCTGCACTGGGTGCAGCGCAGTTTGATACTGGTCAGAATGCAGCTCCCCCACAGCGTGTCAATGCCTGGGAGGAGTTTAAACTGGACGAGAAAAAGACGATCCAGCTCAGCTTCCGCAATGCCAGCGTGGACGCTGTTATTGAGGTCTTTTCGAAGGCGTCGGGTGTGATTATCGTCAAGGATCCAACCCTCAACGACAAGATCACCGTCACCAGCCCCAAGGCAGTCAGCCTCAAGACGGCCTTCTCAATCCTGAACGCGGCGATCAGCCTTCGTGGCTACGAGATGGAGAAGTCTGGCGAGATTCTGCTGATCAAGAAGCGGCCGGAACGGCGCAGCTCTTCGGAGATGTCGCCAGAGGCGATGGCTGCAATGATGGGCAGCCGGACCAGCCGGACTGAGCTAAGGGTTTATAGAATTGAGTACGCCAATGCCAGCGAAGTCACTCGTGTGGTCAATGAGGTCTTCGCTCAGCGCGAAGAGCAGAACAATCCGTTTGCGGCCATGTTTGGCGGTCGAAGCAGCCGGGGAAGTTCTTCCCGGTTTGGCAGAAGTTCTAGCTTCAGTTTTGGCGGAAGCCGGGGTGGTTCAAGCGGTGGTTCCACGGTGAAGGCGTCTTCAGATGACTTCAGCAACAGCGTCATCGTCAACGCGCCCAAAGAGCAGCAGATTGAAGTCGAAGCGCTGATCGAAGAGATCGATCAGCAGACCGAGCAGCCCCAGTCGGCGAAGGTCTATCCGCTGGAGTACGCGATCGCCAGCGAACTCGCTCCAACAGTGCAGAACGTGCTCACCTCTAACGCTCCCACGGGACGCGGCGGCCAGGGCAACCAGAGCGTTCCGCTCTCTCAGCGATTCAGCCAGGCAGCACGATTCGGCTCGTTCCAGTCTGCATTTGGCACGGTCGTCGCCGATGACCGCACGAATACTCTGATCGTGACCGCGACAAGTGAAAACCATGCGATGGTGGCGTCAGTCATCAACGACCTCGACCAGCCGGTCGAGATCATGGAGACGACTTTTGTCTTCCCGCTGACAAACGCGAAGGCAGACGAGATTTCGGACATTTTGAATCAGACGTTCGGTGGCCGCACGACAGGCAACTCAAGCCGAAACACGAACAACCGCAACTCCTCAAGCCGGAACTCATCGAGCAGAAACTCCGGAAGAAACTCCGGTGGCAGCGGATTCGGCAGGGCTCCGCAAACAGACGAAGAGATGTTCCTTCAGATGGCCGACGAAGAAGGCATCGACGGTGAGCTCGCAACTGATATCTACGCTCAGTTCCGAATGGGTGGAAGCAGTCGTCAACGCGGCGGCGGGTTTGGCGGATTCGGAGGCTTTGGCGGTGGCGGCAGCCAGTCTGGCGCCTCGCTCCAGCGCGGCCCAGATGGACGACTCGTCAACACACGAATGCTCGACGGCCAGGTTCAAGTCATTCCTGACCAGAACACCAACAGCCTGATCATCGTGACCTCCCCTGAGAACGTCGAACTGCTTCAGCAGATCATCGATCAGCTCGATCGACTGCCTGAGCAGGTGATGATCGAGACAATGATTGTTGAAGCAACACTCGACGAATCGGACAAGCTCGGCGTGGAGTGGGATTACGTTCAGGAGAAGGTCTTGGGCGACAGCACAGCCGTTGGCAACATCGGCACGGACTTTGGCCTGGAGGGTGGCACAACACCGCCGCAAGGCTTCAAGTACACGCTGACAAGCGACAGGTTGAACACGTTTATCAATGCGCTCAAGATTGACGACAAGTTCCAGGTGCTGTCGACTCCGCGAATCTTCACATCGAACAATGTGGAGGCGGAGATCAATATCAGCCAGTCGATCCCCTATGTGTTGAGCACGCGAGAGGACAACAACGGCAACCTGACCTTCAACTACGCCTTTGAGGACGTCGGGATCATCCTGACAGTGACTCCGCGAATCACGGCCAACGGCTATGTCACTCTCGACGTGATTCAGACAGCGAATGACCTGCAGGGCTTTACAGACTTCAATGCACCGATTGTCAACCAGCGTCAGGCTGAAACGACCGTCTCAGTGAAGGACGGCGAATCCGTCATTCTTGGCGGAATCATGCGATCAATCGTCACCTCGAAGGTGAAGAAACTGCCTCTGCTCGGTGATATTCCGCTGCTCGGCGAGCTGTTCACATCGCGGGAGCGGTCAAAGACCAAGACCGAGCTGCTCGTCTTCCTGACTCCGCGAATCGTGCGGGACAATGACGACGCTCAGGCGCTGCGTGAAGAGACGGAGAACCAGCTGAACAGGCCGGTCAAAGACCAGATTGATAAGTACCGCTCAGAGAAGCTGAACAAGGCTGGCTCGGGCAAGTCCGACAAGGACAACTGATTGGACCAGGAGAAATAATACAGATGACAACACTCAGAACAGTCGTGCTCGTCGCGGCTGCACTTTCAGCCGGCGCAGCGCTGGCACAGCGTGGAGGGGGCGGCCAGCGAGGCGGCTTCCGCATGATGGGCGGTGCGGGAGCATCGAACACTCGGCTGCTTCGACGGAATGATGTTCAGAAAGAGCTGAAGATCACTGCGGAACAGAAGACCAAGTTGACTGAGCTCAACAGCCAGGGCTTCGGATTCGGCGGCGGTCAGCGTGGCGGTGGCGGCGGCCAACGTGGCGGCGGGGCTGGTGGCGGCTTTGATCGCGAAGCGATGATGAAGGCCATTCAGGAGCGAGAGAAGAACACACTCGCGATCCTCACCAAGACTCAGCAGACTCGACTCAAAGAGATCGGACTCCAGATGTCGGGCGGCAGAGCGCTTCTCGGCGAAGAGCCTCCGAAAGAGCTCGGACTCAAGGCTTCTCAGAAGAAGGAGCTTATGGGCCTGCAGGAGAAGATGAACGAAGCTAATTCGGCAGTCTTCCAGCGCATGCAGAATGGTGAGATTGATCGAGCTGAAATCGGCCCCCTGATGGAGAAGAACAACAAGATTCTCGGTGGAGAAGCTGAAAAGGTTCTCACCAAAGCCCAGAAGGCCAAGTACGACAAGATGAAAGGCAAGAAGTTCACTCCGGATCCGGATGAGCCCAACGCAGGCTTCGGCGGGCGCGGCGGTGGCGGCGGCGGCGCAGCTGGCAGCGGGCGACGCGGCGGAGGTGGCGGAACTGCCACTGGCGGCGGACGACGTGGCGGTGGTGGTGGCGGCGGCTTCTAAGCTGCACTGAATCACAAAGACTCTGGACCGCTCTCGCTAATGGCGAGAGCGGTCTTTTGCTTAAACTGGGCCGAGTTTCTGGCAGAATGAAGAGAGGATCTCCAGATGAGTTCACGAATCAGAGTGCTTATGGCATCGATGGCTTTGCTAGCCACGGTTGGTGCAAGTGCGCAGCCAGCCCGCAGTGATGCAAGAACTGACCAGGCCGGTCAAGCCGTGGATCAACGCGGTGGATCCTCGTTGAAAGTGAGGCTTTTGAAGAGACGTGATGTCCAGAAAGAGCTGAAGATCACTGCGGATCAGAGATTAGAACTGGATTCGCTGAATCTAAAGGAGGACGACAAGCACCAGGACATTAGCGTCAGGATCTCCCTCCAGAAACTACGGGGTCGCGAGACGAGCACCCTCGCAATTCTCACAAAGACTCAGCGGTCCCGCCTGAGACAGATCGAGATCCAGATGCAGAGCGGCAGAGCCCTCTTGGAGGACGATCTTCAGAAGACTCTTGGCCTCAAGGCGTCTCAGAAGAGGGCGCTGCTGGGCCTCCAAAGGAAGTGGACTGACTCGGACCGCGCAATCTACCGGCGGGTCCAGAATGGCGACCTCGACCAGAAAGGTGCGGGATCGGTCATGGAGAACAACAACAAGATCTTGCGTACGGAAGTTGAGAAGGTTCTAACGGCTTCGCAAAGGGCCCAATACACCATGATGCAAGGCAAGAAGTTCACTCCAATTCCGGACTTCGGCTTGCAGTTCTCTTCTAATCAGGACTTCGATCTAGGGACGACGAAGTCTAAGAAGTCGTCAAGCGGCGGAGGAGACGCTGCTGCGAAGCAGGATGTGGCCGTTCTTGCCCAACTTCTTAAGCGAGAGGATGTCCGGAAGGATCTAAATCTGACGTCGGCGCAGAAGAAGAGATTTGGTGAAATTAGGGATGGCACCAGCAACACATTGGTGATGAAGGAATTGGCACTGACTCCAAAGCAGGAGACCAGGCTCAAGGAGGTTAGGCTCTGGATCGAAGGCGGAGGAGCACTCTCTCGTCCCGAGGTTCAGAAGGAGCTCGGGCTCAGCGCGGCGCAGAAGAGAACGCTGTCAGTTTATGAGCAGAAAATGCGGGCAGCTGACCGAAACGTCATGCAGAGATTCGACCAAGGCAGTTTGAGCCGCAGAGACTCTGCGCGGCTGCTGGAGACCAATTTCAAGACGATGGGAGTCGACGCTGGCAAGATCCTCACGTCATCCCAGCAGAAGAAGCTTAGCCAGATGAAGGGGAAGAAGTTCGCTCCAGATACCAAGGAGCCCATTTCAACACGTCAATACAGCACCAGCTCGTCACCTGTTGCTCCAATCCCCATTCCTTATCCTATCCTCGATAGCGAGGCGGACAAAGGGGTGAAAAAAGTCAAGATTCCGATTCGGCAGTTAACTGGCCAGACACCTGATGAAAAGCGAAAGGCTGAGGCGTTCAATGTGCAGCTGCTGAAGCGCAGCGATGTCCAGAACGAGATCAAGCTGACGACGGTCCAGAAGAAGGGCATCAGGGAGGTCCCGGATGGCACTAGTAACACGCTTGTCATGGGTGAGGCCAGGCTCACATCTGCCCAGCAAAAGAGACTGGGCCAGATTAGGCTCTGGATAGAAGGCGGCACGGCACTGGCCCGGCCAGAGATTCAGAAGGCGCTGGGACTCACAAAGGAGCAGAACGCCAAGATAAAGGGAATCCTGAAGAAGAGCTCTAACTCAAGCAGAAACCCAATCGCGAAGGGCTCACTCAGCGGTGGCGACCTCAATAAACGGAGCAGCGCACGCAGTACGAACCGGGCATCTTTTGATGCCGAACTGCTGCGAGTCTTGACCCCGGCTCAGAGGAAGAAGTTTGATGTTATGCGCGGAAAGCAGTTCAAGCCGGCAAAGGCTGCTCGTCCCAATGAGACTGTAAAGGCGAAGAGAGGCGGCGGCGGATTCTAACCCGCCCCAAGCGACATTGAATCGGCTCTGGCGGAGTGCCAGAGCCGTTTCTGTTTAAGCGCTTCCAGATAGATTCGCAACCCGCCCGGTAAGATGGGCGTCAGACCTGTTTGAAGGCGTGGAGTGGGGAGACACGCTGCAGAACCGTTTCAAGCGGAGTCTAGATGAGGAGGGAAATGAGTCAGCCGGAACTTGAGCCATTCGCAGAAGATATGTTCCTGAATACTGAGCGGAGGTGCCCCGTCGTGCTGCTGCAGGACACATCTTCGTCCATGAGAGGGTGCATTCACCAGGTGAATGCAGGCCTGCAGGATCTTAAGTCTGATCTATCCGCTGACAAGCTGGCGTCACAGCGAGTTGAGATCGCCGTGATCACTTTTGGCCCGGTCCAGATGGTGCAGGACTTCGTCACTGTGGACCAGTGGATGCCTCCTCACTTGACGGCTTCTGGCAGTACACCACTCGGTGATGCCCTCCTCTTCTCCATTGAACAGCTGAAGCTCAGGAAGAAGGCGTACCGCGAAGCGGGTGTGCCTTATTACCGGCCGTGGATCTGGCTCGTCACTGACGGCGCGCCGACGGACGATTGGACGAAGGCGCTCGATAAG
>JALGYA010000144.1 GCA_029824475.1 Fimbriimonadia bacterium
AGTCAACCCCTTTCAATATCGCACCGATTCCCAAATTTGGCGGAGGACCCTACTACGATCCGAATGCTGTCGCTGAACAGCCTGAGCCGGTTGAATCGGGGCTCTTTAGGGAAAACGGTTTTGGAGGCGGAGACGTGACTCTGCCGGGGGGAGGCAGCGGCTCAATCGGCAGCTCCAGCGCACTCCCAAATCCTGGGCAAGACAGCGGTTTGCAGGGGTTTGTCCCTGTCAGTCCGACGCTTCCAGGTGGAAACACGGTTGAGACTTTGGCGCCTGTGACAAACGTGCAGACGCCGGGTCAGGGGAGCCGAAGAGACTTTGGCGGACCGGATCCAGAAGTTCTGGACAATTCGGGCGACGATGGTGACCAGCCCACCGGTGTGATCGATATTCGCGTGAGCCCAGGTCAGGGCTCAACGGGTACTGCGCCGCCCACGAGCGAAACGCCGCCAACACCTGAGGAGATCCGCGCACGGGTCTCCACTCTTGTCAGCGTGGCTCAGGATCACTTCCTCAAAGGTGAATTTGATCTTGCGGCTTCAGCATATGAGCAGGCCCTTCGCGCGGGTGCGAGCCCTGGCAGCACGAATCAGCGGCTTGGTCAATGCTATACGAAGCTCGGTCGCAAGCAGGATGCTATCCAGGCTTACGAAAGAGCCGTGGCCGCTTATCGAGCTCAGAAGGCGAGTGGTACGGGCGATGCAGAACTGCTCGAAAACTCCGCTGCAGTATGTGAGCAGGCCATCAAGGTTCTGCGGGGTGGCTAGGCCGTGAGGCTTCGTGCAGCCCTTCTTGTTCTTTTCGCCTCCCTCGCAGCGTCAGCCTTGGCGGTTCCCAGAGTCCTCATAATTCAGCAGGTCTATAAGGGTCTGCCGGAAGGCGCCGCCGAGCTCAACTTAGCTGCCGATTTGGCTGGGCAGATCGCAAAATTCGCACGCGTCATGCCGATTGTTTGGGGTGAAAGTGACGCCGTCTTCCGCTCGTATGTCGAAGATGGCACGATCAAGAGGCCGTCTGAAAACCCCGACACCAACGAGATACGAGATGCAGCGAAGGCAATCAACGCCAAGTACATCATCGTAATCCAGGCGATGCGGCAGGACGGAATCGCCTATCCGAAGGCTTGGCTGTACAAAGATGGCAGCCGACGAGTGGCCTGGAGCTACGGCCCCGACAAGCAGAGCTCGGCCCAATCGATGGTCATCAAGATTGACGGGTTTGTGGACTGGACGTCCACCATTGAGTCAGTCGCCAAGACCTGGGCAGAGATGCTCGACATTGAAGCCTTCCAATCCCACCCAATCGATCCCAACCTAAAGCCTCCAACTGAAGTTATTGGAGGCCAGCCCGGCGAGGAGGCACCCGTTCCAGTGGTAGATGCCACAGCAGGCGCGGAAGCCCTGGCAGAAGCTGAGAAGTTTGTTTCGAGTGGCCGTGCCGATATGGCGATTCTTGTTCTGAGGGACGCCGTCGACGCGGACCCCTACGAGCCAAAGCGCCGCCTCAGATTGGCTGAGCTGCTCTCACAGCAGGGGCTGCCAGAGCTGGCAGCAAGCGAAGCCCGACGAGGCGCAGAAATGATGCCTGACTCGCCAGAACTATGGCTCGTGGCAGCGAAGGCAGAGCTCCTCGCAGGAAATTCTGACCAAGCCCACGAGGACGTGAATCAGGCCTTGGCAAGAGGCGCAGATGGCCCGCTTGCCCGCAGGCTCATCGGAGATATTCATCTGATGTCCGGTGAGCTGGACAAGGCCGCTGTGGCCTACGAAGCTTCCTTGGCCGAAAGTGATGATAAGATCAACAAGGCAGGCATGGAAAACGACGCCGATCGTGCCAACGGATATGCCTTTGCCATTCAGCTTTTCGATCAGGCGAGTGACTCCGCGGCAGAGGACTTGAAGGACCTGATTCCTTCGATCAGATTGGGCAATGATATGCCGGCCCTGCAGGAGCGGGCCAAGCACCTGCTCAGGCGGTCCAAGGCGATGGCGAGCATGCTCTCGCTGCTGACCCCGCCCAAAAGACACGCTCGTTCACACGAGCAGCGAGATTTGGCACAGAAACTGCTAGCTCAGTCAGCAGCCGAGGTCGCAGCATATTCCCAGTCGCGGAGCAATGTCATGGCGACTGATGCAGCGATAAGCCTTGGTGAGGCGGTTTACGCGCTCAAGGCAGTGAGGCAGCTGCATAAACTTGAGCGACTCTACGGAGATGTGAACGCCGAGGGATCGGATAAAGACGATGAGCGCAGCGGTGGAGGCGGGAATATGGATCAGCTTGATTCTCATCCTCGGAATGGCAGTCGCCTCCCTGCTCCATCGGTCTAAGAGCCCCGTGAAGCTGGCCCTGAAAGAAGGGCAGGTTGTCCGCATTATCGGCCGCGGTGGCGCTGGCCGAAGACCAATTCTAAAAAGCACGCTCAAGACCGTCGTCCTCGGCGAAGCGGTGCCCGGCTCCAGGAACGTGAGGTTTGGCGTTGGCCAATCGGCATCGATCCAGGCAGCTGACCGCCACGGACTGATCCATCTGCGGGTCAACGTGCTGGCACACAACGAGGAGCAGACCTGTATCGTAGTGCGGCCCGAAGGGCCGATCCGGCTTACCGATCGCCGCTCGGACTCTCGGCGTCTCGATCTCGCGCATGAAATAGCTTTTGTCAATGGGATTGAGAGCTGGGTGATGAATCTATCTGCAGGCGGCGCTAGAGTCTGCATCCCAGAGACCGAAGAGCTTCGGACCGGTGATTTCGTGAAGATCAGTCTTCCACAAGGCCTCGGTGCGACCGAAGGCTGGGTTCTGGAGTCGGTTCCTGGCCCTGGCGCTGACCACGCTCTCAGAATTCAATTTGTCGCCCCCCTGAAGCGCCTGGCACAGTCGGCCAGTTAAACAGAAAGGGGCCCCTTTCGGGGCCCCTGGTCTGGAGTGGATTAGGGATGAACTAATCCAGGGTGTTTTGGGAGGAGGATGACTTGCATCCACTTAATTAAACGTACATGCAGCTCAAACGTTCCGTTAGGTTCAAATGGTCCTAGTTTGAACTCACGCCGCCCTTGTAGGTTTTGACGCCATTTGGGGTCTTGACAAGGAAGTCAGCGTGCTGCCCGGCTTTGAGTTCGCCCATTGTGCCGGCGTCGTCATTAGCGGCTGCTGCGCCGACTGTCCATGCGTGGACCGCCTGCTCCTCTGTGATGTTCTCACTCGAATCGTAGCCCTCTGGCCTGTTGGTGAGGGCTGAAATGCTCTCCTGAGGGTCACCCTTGACGATGGGGCGGTCGGTGTTGGCCGAGAAGCGGATTCCAGCGTCAAGAAGGCTCCTGCTGCGATTGAGGAGCGGGTAGACGTCATCCTGCAGCTGCACTCTGTAGGCGTGGCTGAAGTGAGTTAGGAACTCAGGCTGCTGGGTGACGGTGACGTTGAGCCGTGCGAGTCTCGTGATCTGCTCGTCGCTGAGGATCATCGCGTGCTCGATCCGGTGCCTACTTGGCTCGCCGGCGGCCTCCAGCGCATCCATAACCAGGTCGGTCGATCTGTCACCAATCGAGTGGATCGCGATAGGCCAGCCCTGGTCGTGCCCCTTGAGAACCATGTCGTTGAGCCGCTTCGGCTGATAAATCAGAGTGCCCTGACCGCCTGTTGTCTTGAAAGTTGAGTGGATTGCTGCCGTTGCTGACCCGATGGCTCCGTCTGCAAAGATCTTGAGCCCTGCAGCCCTGCAGTTGTCTTGTGGAAGCGCGTCACACAGCTCTCGCAAGCACGGACCGAGGCCTCGGGGTCCGATAGCGCCAGACCAGAGCATGTAGAGCCGTGTGCGGATCTGACACCCTTTTTCGGCGGCGATCCTGTAGGCGTTCAGCTCTGTTTCAAGATGGATGCACCCGGTCATCATGTCGCTGGCGCAGGTGATGCCCATTCCGCTGAGAAGCCGCCCGGCGCGCATGATCGCCTCGACCATCTCGTCGAGCTCAGGTTTTGGGGCTGAGGCGGTTACGTTTTCGTGCGCCTTCTCCAGGAGCACGCCGTTCGGTTTTCCGTCTGGATCTCGCAGGAACTCTCCCCCCTTGGGATCAGGGGTGTCCTTGGTGATACCGGCTGCATGCAGTGCCGCAGAATTCGCAATCGAAGCGTGACCGTTGGAGTGGCGGAGCAGAATCGGCCGCTCGGTGCTGATCGCATCCAGGTCGTACCTAGTCAGGTGCTGGGCGCCTGCAAACTTGGTCTGGTCGTAGTGAGTGGCCCGAAGCCAGCCGTCAGGCTTCTCCTTGTGCCAGTCGCGGACTGCGTCGAGGACATCCTCTCTGCTGCCGCAGTCGACAAGGTTGAGCCTCAGAAGGTCCAGCCCGGTAGGGAGGATGTGGCAGTGGGAGTCGATATACGCTGGGCTTACAGTGCCTTCTGAAAACTCTGGCACGCCATGACGCTCGACAAAGAGACCGTCTTCGACGGCTAGATCACTTCTTATCTGCATTCATCACTTCTTCCGCGGCTCTTTCAGCGCTCTCAAGGGCGCCTTCCAGCAGTCCGGGCCAGTTTGAAGCTGCGTCTCCAGCAAAGTGGATCCGGCCAGCCTGCTCGCCGATGTGGTCGCCTGCGGCGAGCACTGCTCCGGGAGGGAATGTCGGCCCAGAGGCTTTCGCATACTGGTCATCCCGCCAGTCGATCTCTCCGCGCATCAGCCCGGCCGCGCCGAGCACCTGCCAAGCAAGCTCCTGCTCCATGCTGAGCGAGTCGCCAAAGTCTACATCCAGCAGCACCTTGGGTGGGAGGGTGATGACCGCTCGATCCGCCATCGCCATTTCGCCCTCCATCCAGATTTCGACGTGGTCCTCGCTCTGTTGGATCGACTTCATCGGGCGGTTGAGAACCGGCTCCGTGTGGAGATCTGCCGCAATTCCCTTGATGACACCTTCCATTCCGCCCTCAACGCCGAGAAGAGACTTAGATTGGCCAGCCATCTTCTTTTCTGAGTCGATCCATCCGAGGAGGCTCACCTCAGTGGGGTCTTGACCAGACCCGGCGGTGAAGCCCTTCATAGCTGACTCGAGCCCGGCCTCAGAACGGCAGCAGAACTCGAAGAAGCTCGCCACAGTGGTCTGGTCAAGTTCGACAAGTTCAGGGCTTGTCCAGGGCTTGGGCGGCAGGTCCTCCATGAGCTGCTTGGCCTCAGAGCGAATACGGCTCTGGTCTTTGATGACGTCGTCGTTGGGGTCTCTTTTTGGGAAGGACTTTTCGACCAGGGTGAGACCCAGATGCTCGATGAGGCTGCAGGCGCGACGATGGAACGGCCGAACGTAGGCTCCGCCTTCCTCGCGGGTTCCACCATCGTCTGTTGGAACAGAGAGGATCCGTCCTCCGATCCTGTCTTTGGCCTCGAATATGGTGACCGTGCACCCCTTCTGCTCAAGGATGTGGGCGACACTCAGGCCTGCTAATCCGGCTCCGACAACTGCAATTTTCATTTTTCGTTCTTCGCTGACCTGGCGACAAAATCTCCCACGAGAAGCCCGAACAGAATGACCGCCAGGGTGATCATCTGCCAATCGGGTGCCCGCTCCCTAATCGCAAAGCACTCCAAGCCGGCGATGCCGAATGCTGCTGAGAGGATCCAGGCGGAGGCGCCCTTCGATTTGATCCGGAACAGATGCACGATCATCATGATCGCGCACAGGACGGCCATCGGCGCGAGGACGGGTCTGATCTGCTCGAATGTCATAGCTGGCTGAGCCTCCGCTGTGCTGCGAATCTTACTTTTTCATCTGGGCTGCCCAGCAGGTACTCCCACTCTGACTTCTCAGCCCAAGCTGCCAGGGCCGCGGCCCAGACTGCATCCGCACCCGCCTGTGCTTGGGAACAGGACATCGCCTTCTCGACTTCTTCCACACTGGAAACTGTAAGAAGCACCGAATCTCCGGGGGCTCCAAGAATGAGGGCTTGGAGCGGGTCAACGCCCGCTTCACTCGCAGCATTCTTCACAGCAGGCAGCTCTTCAAGAGGGCACCCTGTACCCCAGTTCAGAACCTCCGAGGCAACGACTGAGATGCCGAATGAGTTGGCCTCAGCCCATTGCTCCGGATTCAGTTCTCTATGAGGGCATGTGAGAAAACTGCAGTCAAACAGCCTCAGCGCTTCGGTTAGACTCAGCTTGGTCTCTGTGGTGACGAGGACGCCGGAGCCACAAATCAGCCCTTCCTCGACTGCCATGCTCACGGCTCGGTTTGCACCAGCGACCTGTGTCTCTGTGACGTCTGGCCCTAGAAGCAGCGCCGCATAGTTGAGCGGCTCTCCCAAAAGGCTGGAGATGACCTGAACGATTTCAGCCTGAACCAGAGTCGCCGCGTGGTTCTCATCGGTGCTCCACTTCAGGTCACGTCCAAGCCGTGCGGATGAATATGTATTGGTCGACTTCATCCTGTGGCCCAACAAGGCCGGGTGAAAGGTCACATCGATGGATGCGCCGGCCGCCGCTTCGATCATACGGTCCAGTTCATCCACATCGCTCGGAGGCACAATCGACAGGTTGATGCCCTTGGAATCCGGCATCAGAAGATCACATCCGCGAGCACGAAGGCAAAGATGCCGATGGAGACGAATCCGTTGAGGGTGAAGAACGCCATGTTCACTTTGCTCAGATCATCGGGCTTCACCAGCGACTGCTCCCAGATGAGCATGAGCGCGGCGAAGCCGACCCCAGCCAGCGCAATCGGCCCGGCGTTGAGCAGATAGAACCCCCCGCCCAGAGTGAGGGCCGCCAGCAGGTGGCTGACACGACTCACCGTGAGCGCCTTGGCTTTGCCAAGTGTTTGCGGCATCGAGCGCAGCGACTCTGACTTGTCAAATTCTTCGTCTTGGAGACTATAGATGATATCGAACCCGGCGGTCCAGAGCATCACTCCAACACCCAGCAGGGCCACAGGCAATTCAAGGCTCCCCGTTACCGCAATCCAAGCTCCTAACGGAGCGATTCCCAGCGACGCGCCCAGCACGTAATGACAGAGCGGTGTGAACCGCTTTGTGTACGAGTAGAAAATCGTCACACCCAAGGCGACAGGGCTCAGAATCAGAGTGAGCTGATTCAGCATTCCTGCTGATACAAAGAAGATCAGGCAGGACGCATAGAAGAAGATGTTCGACTGCCGAAGGCTGAGGATTCCGGCTGGAATCGCCCGGGTTCTTGTCCGCGGATTTATCGCGTCGATGTCCCGGTCCTTGATCCGGTTGAAGGCCATCGCGGCACTCCGGCAGGAGACCATTGCCAGGACGATCAAAAGGAAGACCGACCAGCCGGGCCAGGCGGTTTCAGTGATCGACAGCGAACCCCACATCATCCCAATCATTGCAAAGGGTAACGCAAAGATTGAGTGCTCAAACTTAATCATTTCGAGAAACGCGCTGATGGAGCGAATTCCTCGAACTTCTGACGACATGGCGCGGAGTTTACTACGGTCTCCAAGTAGACTCAGGGCAGGATGAGACATGGCGTATTCTTCTATCATGACCGCGCCGAATCGTATGGGTTTGGCGACGACCATCCGCTGCGACCTCTCCGGCTTCACCGGACGATGGAGGCGCTCAGACTCATCGCTCCAGACCTCAAGCTGGTGGACCCTGGATCAAGCTCCGAAGATGATGTTCTGCTCGTCCACTCACAGGAGTATCTGGAGGCCGTCAAGACCCTGAGCAGCGGCGGCGAAGCGAGCCGGGGCAAATTCGGGTTCCACTCGGGCGACAACCCCGATTACCCGGGGATGCACGAGGCGGCACTCGCCTACTCTGGGGCCTCATCCGCCGGTGCTCGGGCTCTCAATGATGGCGAGAGCCTCGCTGTCTCCATCATGGGCGGACTGCACCACGCCAGAAAATCAGAAGCCAGCGGATTCTGCATCTACTGCGACCCGGCGATTTCAATGGCGATCCTGAAGCAGAAGTTTGATCGCGTCCTCTATGTGGACATCGACCTCCACCATGGAGACGGTGTTCAGTGGATCCACTACGACGATCCGGATGCCGTCACCTATTCGATTCACCAGGACGGGCGGACGCTCTATCCCGGCTCAGGCGATCCGTCGGAGACCGGCAGAGACTTCTCGTCGATCAACATCCCGCTCCATCCTCGCACGTCAGGCCGAGTCTGGCTCAAGGCATTCAGGCACGGACTGGAGCTTGCTGTCGAGCGGTCCAACCCGCAGGCAATCGTGCTCCAGATGGGTTGTGACGCTCATATTCTCGATCCCCTCGGTCACCTGGAGGTGCGTGTTCAAGACTGGCTTCAGGCGATCAGAGATGTCCAGGACCTGAACGTGCCGCTGCTGGTGCTGGGCGGCGGCGGGTACCACCTTGGAAATGTGGTGAGGATGTGGTCAGCTGCCGTCATGGGGCTGTTTGGCCTGCCATTCAAGGATGAAGATTTACTGCTTCTGCCGGAGAAATGGAGGATTCACAGCTTCCACGACGACGTCGAGCAGGAAGATATTGGTGAAGAGGAAGCGGAAGCCGTCGTCAGGACCCTGAAGTCTCTGGCTGCTCAGTAGCGATCTCTTCGCCTTCGACCGCGCCTTCGACTGCGCCTTCGACGGTCCCTTCCTCGTTGAGCTTGTCTTCAAGCCGCTTGGGGACATCGGTGTTGAGGGGCGCCCTCAGGCCGCCAGTTTTCAAGTTGGTTGTGAGCTCGTCAACCATCGGGCTGAGCGGCTTAAACGTGCCGATCGCGTTCAGGAAGTAGACGAAGAGCGAAACGAGCACCGTTGCGCCGACAAAGCTCGCAAAGCCAAAGATCAGGCCCTGCGTAATGCGCAGCCGCCAGCTGAGCTGAAGCTTGATGCTTCGTTCAAGCAGCTGGTTCTGCCGGACCATCTGGTCACTAAGTTTCCTAAGGAGCTCCGTATCTTCAGTCATGCTCAGCCCTGCCATTGTTCCACTTTAGAAGACGTCGCAGCGACGTTTTGGATGCAATCTCAGGCCTATCGGCGTGTATTGCACCTGCCCAGGTAACGTAAAACCGTGAAGCGCGAAGTCATTTCTACGGATCAAGCCCCCGCTGCCATCGGCCCCTATGTGCAGGCGATGAAGGCGGAAGGAACGTTCCTGTTTATGAGCGGTCAGATCCCGCTGACACCTTCTGGCGAGATGGTGGAAGGCGGCGTTGAAGCGCAAACGCATCAGGTTGTCGCCAACATGCGGGCCGTCCTGGCCGAGGCTGGCCTGACACCTGACAGCATCGTCAAAACCACAATCTTTCTGAGCTCGATGGACCATTTCGCCGCCGTCAACGCTATCTACGCTGAGATGTTCACGGATGAACCACCTGCTCGCGCAACAGTTGCTGTTTTGACCCTGCCGAAGAACGTTGACGTAGAAATCGAAGCGATTGCGGTCTGCTGAGATGCGTCGTGTTGTCTCCGTCAGCCTCGGCACCAGCAGCCGAGATAAGAAGCACGAGACCGAG
>JALGYA010000145.1 GCA_029824475.1 Fimbriimonadia bacterium
GTCATCCCACTCAAAGTGAAGCGGTTTTCCCCAGGCCCTGGAGGGTGAAGTGGGCTCAGGTAGAATTTCAACCCTGAATCCGGTCTGGATTCAGCGCCCTGAGCGGGTGTAGCTCAATGGTAGAGCTCCAGCCTTCCAAGCTGGTGGTGCGGGTTCGATCCCCGTCACCCGCTCCAGCTTTCCCCCTACCCTGGTTTGATGCCGAGCCTGTCGGCGATGACTTTGATCGCTTCGTCGCTTTCGTCAATTAGCACGCAGCTGCACCCTCTTTCGATTGCCGCCGCTCCTGTGGTCCCGCTGCCGGCGAAGAAGTCGAGAACAGCATCGCCTGGATTCGCGTGAACATTGAGAATCCTGTTCAAGACCCCGATCGGCTTTTGGGTCGGATATCCGGTCTTCTCCTTTCCGCCAGGGGAGACAATCGTATGCCACCAGACATCGGTCGGAGTCTTGCCCTTCTCGGCTTTCTCTTTCGTCACAAGTCCAGGCGCCATGTACGGGATGCGGTCCATCTCGTCAAAATTGAACGTGTAATTGTCAGGATCTTTGGCGTACCACAGGATCGTGTCGTGCTTCGCGGACCACTTTGACTTGGATCTCGCGCCGTAGTCATACGCCCAGATGATCTCGTTCATGAAGCTCTCGCGGCCAAATATCTGGTCGAGCAGCACCTTGCAGTAGTGGACCTCGCGGAAGTCGATGTGGAAGAACAAGCTCCCCTCTGGCTTGAGCACACGGTGGGCCTCTACGAGCCGAGGCTCAATGAAGACCATGAAGTCGTCAAAGGTATCGGCGTACGAGATTGAACCGAGGTCCTCAGTGCGGTACCGCTTCCCTTTGTAGCCTGTGCGGTCGCCGTTTTCGTCTTGGACAGTCTTGGTCCGTTTGCGAGCTTGGGTGCGGCCAGAATTGAATGGCGGGTCGATGTAGATCAGGTCGAACGAGGCGTCCTCCATCGATTTGAGAATCGGCAGATTGTCTCCCTGCAAGATCTGCGCTTTGGGTTGAGTGTTCGCCATGTCCCGCGCCGAAATTCTACCGCCGCAGGTAGTCTCTTTTCGGCTCAATCGTCTGAGCTGACAGGTGCCGCCCCGATGACTTTCAGAAAATCCTCCTTTGCCCTCCTTTTTACTGGCTCCGCCATCCTGCTCGGCGCACTTGCCGCCGCCGCAATCGCCAGGACCACGGAGCCGCAGGACAAGTGGATCAGCATGTTCAACGGCAAGAACCTGGACGGCTGGACTCCCAAGGTCGTCGGCAGCGAATACGGCGTGGATGACAAGAACATCTTCACGGTGAAGGACGGCGTGATTCACGTCTCGTACGACGGCTACGACAAGTTCGAAGGCCAGTTCGGGCACCTGTTCTACAAGGCGCCTTACTCCCACTACAAAATGCGCCTGGAGTACCGATTCTACGGCGACCAGCTCGAAGGAGGCCCCGGCTGGGCGTTCCGGAACAGCGGGATCATGGTCCACGGCCAAAACCCCAAAACCATGACCCTCGACCAGAGCTTCCCGGTCTCAATTGAGGTTCAGCTCCTGGGCGGAGGCGGAAGTGGCAAGCGCACAACCGGCAACCTCTGCACCCCCGGCACTCACGTCGTCATGGACGGCGAATTAAAGAAGCAGCACTGCTTCAACTCCACTTCCGACACCTTCCACGGCGACGGCTGGGTGAAGGCTGAAATCGAAGTCCGAGGCAACGAGATCATCCGACACTTCATCGACGGCAAGGAAGTCCTCGTCTACACCAACCCACAGCTCGACGACGGCGATGCCGACGCCAAGCCGCTGATCAAAGACGGCCAACTGATGCTCTCAGGCGGCTCGATCTCGCTTCAGGCAGAGAGCCACGGCTGCGAGTTCAGGAACATCGAGATCCTGCCGCTCAAGTAGTTCGCCAGCTCTTCCAGTAGCTGTCGTCTTCGATCTCAAGCGCCTGCTTGGTCAGCTTGAGCGGAGCGAACGTGTCGACCATGACCGCGAGCTCTGAAGTCTCTGTCGCGCCGAGTGAAGCTTCAACAACGCCCGGCTGCGGCCCGTGCGGGATGCCGAGCGGGTGCAGCGTAATCGAGCCCTCTTCGATGCCCTTGCGCGACCCAAACTTGTCGTTGCAGTAGTAGAGCACCTCATCCGAATCGACATTCGAGTGCACGTACGGCACGACGATCGCCTCGTCGTGATAGTCAAGCTTACGCGGGCAGAAGCTGCAGACCACAAAGCCCTTTCCTGCGAACGTCTGGTGGATCGGCGGGGGCATGTGGATCTGGCCAGTGATCGGCTGGAAATCGTGGATACTGAACGCCAGCGGATAGACATACCCATCCCAGCCGACGATGTCGAACGGATGGTACGGATAGTTGTAGAGCGTCCTGCGGCCACGTGACTGAAGAATGACCGGGAATGAGCCGCGTTCGTCGTAAGTCTTCAGCTCGGTCGGCGGGCGGAAGTCGCGCTCGGTGAAGGGGGCATGCTCCAAGAGCTGTCCGTACTCATTGCGGTACCTGCGTGGGGTTGTGATCGGTCCGTGACTCTCGACGCAGATGATCTTCGCCGGCAGAGTGTCGAGCCGCAGCCGCCAGATCGTGCCGCGCGGGATGACCAGATAGTCGCCTTCGCGCACTTCAACATCTCCGTACATCGTCTCCAGCGTGCCGCTTGAGTTGTGGACAAACAGGACTTCGTCGGCATCTGTGTTTTTGAAGTAGACATCCATCTGCTCGGCGGCGAGCGTCTGGCTCCAGACGAGATCAGAGTTGCCCATGAGGGGGATTCGGCCCGATACCGCGTCGCCGTGCGGCTTCATGCGATCCGTAATGAGATGCCGGTGGCGCAGCGGTTCGTCGTCCAGATAGACGGGTGCGCAGGGGCCCATATCCTCCCAGCTTCCGACCTCGGTCGGCAGGTGGTGGTGATAGAGCGTGGAGAGGGGCCCGTCAAAACCGATGGTGCTGACCAGCTGCTCCGTGTAGAGGCTGCCATCGGGCTTCTTGAACTGAATGTGCTTCTTGGCAGGCAGGCTGCCCATGCTCACGTAGCGATACATCGTTGTCCTTGTAGATCGGCGGTGATCCACAGACATTTTACTGGCGATTTTGAGCCTAGCCAGCGGTTGACCCCAGCAAATTTATGACTGTTTTTCAAAACTGCCCTAAAGAAAAAAGGCCGGGCGACCTTAATAGTGATCAAGCGATTGTTTCTTGACTGAATGGGCAAGACGGAGGCGACTCCGATCACGCAAAGCCACGGGCCTCACGAAGGCAGCCGGGCCGCCACACAAGGAACTTTCAAATTGAGGACAGTCGTGAAAATCTCGGTGCAACAGATCGAAGCAGTTTTGGCAACACAGGAGCCAGCAGCTGCAAATGCGGATGCGGTGGATGAGACCGTCATTCGACTCGTAGACAAGGAGCTGATTGAAGCGACTCTCGCTAAGGTCAACTCGATGCCGGACCGTGAAGACTTCGTCGCTGAATTGAAGGCGAAGATCGATTCGGGCCAGTACAACCCAACCGGTGAAGAGATCGCAGACGCGATGATTCGCCGAACTCTCGCCGACCGGGTCCGCTAGGACCTGGCCGGTTTGACGAGCATCTCTCGATTCACCACGCCCACGTACCACGCGCCTGAAGGCAGCCGTGGCGACTGGTGCCAATCGTAGAGGAACCCCTCGATAATCCGCTCCTCAGCGAGCACATTGGGAAGGCTGCAGCGCGGGATCCAGACCTCTTCCACCACCGGATAGCACTCCGGCGACTGGCAGGGCCGGTCGAACCGATAGTCATCCGAAACATCTACCACGATGACCTGGGCAACGTTAAATTCCCAAAGGTTTCCGTCCACAACCGCTGACATGTCCGTTTGAGAGGACGCAGCAAAGCCGCAAACCGGAGCGACTATTTGCTCCTCTTTTCCCCCACGGGCCTCTTGGTCCGTGCCAGACTCAGACCTGGATGGCCTCCCCTCGCGAGATTCGACTCCTCGACCCGCACACTGTTAACCAGATCGCTGCGGGCGAGGTTGTGGAGCGCCCGGCATCGGCTGTCAAGGAGCTGCTGGAAAACGCGCTCGACGCTGGTGCCGACCAGGTCTCCATCGAACTCGAAGGCGCTGGACGGCGCCTGATTAAGATCTCGGACAACGGCTGCGGGATGACGCCTGAACAGCTTCCAGTGGCACTCCAGCGGCACGCGACATCCAAAATCACACGCGTCGAAGACCTTCAATCTGTCGCGTCTCTGGGATTCAGAGGAGAGGCACTTCCCTCCATCGCATCGGTTTCGGTGATGACTGCCTCAACAGGAGTCGCAGATGGCCTCCGGACGAAGATTAGAGTTGAGGGTGGGAAGGTCGGGGAGCCCGAAGGAGTCTCCGGCCCGAGAGGGACCGAATTCCAGGTCGAAGACCTCTTCTTCAACACCCCGGCCCGGCTCAAATTCCTCAAGAAGGACCCGACAGAACTGAGCGCGTGCGTCGAGATCGTCTCAAAGTACGCCTGCGCACGACCAGACGCAAGGATCTCGCTCAGACACGAAGGACGCCAGCTCATCCAGACCTCCGGCAGCGGCGATGTTCGCACCGCAGTCGCCGAAGTCTGGGGCCGCGAGACGGCCAAGATGATGGTGCCCTTCGACCAGTACCACGGCGACGTCCGGGTCCACGGCCTCGTCAGCCCGCCCCACGCCACCCGCCCGACACGGAACATGCAGTGGCTGTTCGTCAACGGCCGCCCGATCAAGTCTAGAACGGTCACGGCAGCCCTCGACCAAGCCTGCCGCGCCATCACCCCCGAACGCCGCTACCCCATGGCGATCGTGATCATCGAATCCGACCCAGCCAGGATCGACGTCAACGTCTCACCCACCAAGAGCGAAGTCAAATTTCACGCGGAAGGCGCGATATTTGACGCCGTAAGAAGAGCCGTCCGCGAAGCTCTCCTGGAGACCGGAATGGTGCCGTCTGCCGAGGACTTGGCCAAGGCAGCCGAGGCGCTGAGGCTTGCGTCTTCTAACCCGTTGCCAGCAGGGGGAGTAGTCGTTCCCCAACCACAACTCGACATGCCGCGGATGGAGGCGATGCCGGAGCAGATGCAGCCTGAAGCGGTCGCAACTGCGCTCCCGGACCTGCTGGAGGGGCTCAAGATCATGGGCCAGGTCGACCAGACGTTCATCGTCGCAGAAAACGACAACGCGATCCTCCTCATTGACCAGCACGTCGCCCACGAACGCGTCCTTTACGAGATGCTCAGAGACACCAGAGGCTCCGGCCTAATCGAGGTGCAGAAACTCCTGGAGCCAGAGACGATACACGTCGACAGACGCGCCGCCGAGCTGATCGCACCAAGACTTGAAGAACTCAAAGAGGTCGGATTCGAACTTGAACCATTTGGTGGAGAGAGCTTCCTCGTCCGCTCCGTCCCCGCCCTCGTGCGGCTCAAGCACCCGATGGACATCCTCCGCGACATCCTCGACCAGATGGCCGATGGCCAGGCCGAGGGCTGCGTCGTGCCCGCACGAGACGAGGTCTACATCCTCTGCAGCTGCAAGATGGCCGTGAAGGCCGGCGACCCGCTCGGCATGCCCGAAATGGAGCGGCTTATGCAGGACCTGGCCAAGACGGAGAACCCGTACTTCTGCCCCCACGGCAGACCGATCACAATCACGATCAGCAAGGGTGACCTGAGAAGGAAATTCAAAAGATGAGGGTCCTCGGCATCGACCCAGGCCTCGAGCGGGTCGGGTGGGGAGTGCTCGACAAAGCCGGATCACAGCTAAAAGTGCAGGGCTACGGCCTCATCAAGACCCCGAAGGTCGCAGCGCAGGACCGATTCCTCCAGATCCACGAAGAAGTCACCGCGATCATCAAGAAGCACCGGCCAGAAAGGCTCGCCATCGAAAAACTCTTCTTCGCCAAGAATCAGACAACGGTCATGGATGTCGCAAGAGCATCTGGCGTCATCATCCTAGCAGCAGCCCAGTCTGGCCTTGAAATCCACGAACTGAGCCCACCGGAGATCAAGAAGGGCGTCACCGGCGTCGGCAATGCCGATAAGAAACAGGTGCAGTTTATGATCACCAAGATCCTGGGTTTAAAAGAGACGCCCAAGCCAGACGACGTCGCCGACGCCCTCGCCATCGCCGCCGCCCACGCAATGCGCCCCGACTTCCGCTAGCCGTAAGTAAACGCCTGCTCACGCACAATGTTTGCGCCAAACAGTTCCGGCTGGGCCAGCGGTGCTGGGTTCAAAACAGCCTCACGCAAATCTTCAACAGTGGAGACACCCACAGCCCCCAGCGCCTGCAGCGCATCCGAGCCACCAGAGCCTTGATAGACGGCCACACGACAGAGCCGACGCCGCAGCGCATCAGCCGCACCGGCCCAAGTGCCGCCCTCCTTCAGGCGCGCCTCCACAGCCACTGTGCAGTCTGACATTGCGTATATGAGCGCGTTGCGCTCCATCGCCTGTGCCGATGAAAACGAGGAGCCAGGCGCGCAGACGGAAAGACGCACGACACCTGGGGCACCCCTGCGCAGGCCATGAGGGAGGATTTCAACGACGCGGGCCGCATCACCCAGCGAGAGTGCGCCTTGCGCGGCTGCTGCGTCACAGCCTTGGGCGCCGCCGCTGACGAGCACCCGGCCAAGGCTCATCGCAAGACGGCCAGAATCCCACGAATAGGTCAAGGCCGCGCTGCCCGGCTGACGGGAACCGGCCAGGCCGACCGCAGGCGCGGTGGGGAGCGAGCCCTCGATCCAGAGACAAGGCGGCGCGCCCGAACCCAAAACTCTCAGCCATCGCAGAGGGTATGAGTCGTCGGCAGCGGTCAAAACGGTCTTTTGCGCGACTTGCCGAGCAGACCAGGCCAGCCGATCGGGGCAGGCCAAAGCCATCGCCTCGGGCCAGAGTCCGGATGACCGCAGCGCATCCTCGCAATCATCGAGCGGCACAGCAGCAACACGCAGGGCATGCAGAACCTTGGGCCAGCGGGCGCGACTCAGACGCGAAACCTTGGGGCCGCCCCTTAAATAGAGGGCGCACAAAACTGTCCTAATTGCATCCAACTCACCCTTATCCACACCCTCAGTGTAGCACAGGCCTCCCCCATCTTCGGTAATCTCATCGCCACCTTCCGACCATGCTAAAGCACACGTCAGTCACGCAGCGCCGCGTCGAGCAGTTCATCGACAGAGACCTCCGCGAGCACCTGGTTTCAGAGACCGTCGAACTCGAAACGCAGTTCCTTCACGGCCACTTCTCCTCCGGAAAAGCGGCAGCCGCAGCCAAGGGATGGAAGCCGATCAAGAACGGCTTCCACTGGGGGCCCGCCTACTCTCGTGGCTGGTACAGCGTCGCCGGAAATATCCCTAAGAACTGGGAGAACCGCGACATCGTCCTGATGTACGGCCGCAAGGAGATCAGCTTCCGTCGTGATGGCGTCGTCGAAGGCACCCTCTGGTCAAAAAACCAAGTCGTGGGTGGACTCGACTTCGGCCACCAGTACTTCCGCCTCTCAGACGACATGATTGCCAAAGGCAAGGTCGATATCCTGTGCGAAACCTACGCGCACAACAAGGAGTGCGTCGTCCACGGGTGGGAGCAGCCACGCACCGCCAAGCCGGAGCGATTTGAAGGCTTCCTACTTTGTGCCCTCAACCCAGACCTCCTGCAGTTCTTCTTCGATTGCGAGCAGGCGATGAGCCTCTA
>JALGYA010000146.1 GCA_029824475.1 Fimbriimonadia bacterium
AAGGGACTTCATGGACGGAGGCTGTTTCGCGGATCAGCAGCCTGCTTCATAAGTACGAAGGTGCCCGTGTGATCTGCGATGCGACAGGAGTGGGTGACCCTGTGCTGGAGCTCCTGCGAAAGTCTGCACCGAGCAGGCCGATTGAAGGGCTTGTGTTCACGAATCAGACCAAGTCAGAGCTGATTGATGGGCTGGCATGGATGTTTGAGCAGGCGAGCCTCAAGATGGAGCCGAACCCGGACCTGCTGAGGGAGCTGGAGCACTTTGAAGCAGAAGTGACTGGCGCTGGGAATGTGCGTCTGGCAGCTAGCGGGAGCGGCCACGACGACCTGGTGACGGCGCTTGCCCTGGCGTCACGTCTACTCCCACGATCTTATCGGCCGAGGATTACGCTCGGCCCGACCCGCACATTTTCATCTCCCGAACCGAAGGAGGAGAACCGATGCTGAAATTGTTCAACCGAAAATCGAAAGAGAATCTTGCAGACCAGACTCCCCAGCTCACCGCTTGGCAGCAAAAGGCGCACGAATACGCCGGCTTCACAGGCGGAGGGCTGACCTACGACACCTACGACGACATGCAGACCGACCCGATGGTCCAGACCGCGCTGCTGCTGAAGAAGCTGGCTGTGATGGACTCGGACTGGGAGATTGAGCCAGCGGATGATTCTGCTGAGGCTGCGGCCCAGGCAGATTTTGCCCGAACCGTGTTTGAGCAGTTGGAGGGGAGCCCGTTGGGGATCATCCACAACGCTCTCGATGCCTTGGCCAAAGGCTGGTCCGTTCAGGAGCTTGTTTATGCTCCTCGTGACGGCATGATCTGGCTGAGGTCGGTCAAGCCAAAGGATCCGGCGTTTTTCGGGCTCATCTTGGATGAGTTCGGATCGGTGACGGGGCTGCGTCTTGACCTGACGGGGGAGAAGCCTCTGGAGCTGGATGTTGCGAAGTTTGTGATCTTCGCCAATCGTCGTGGGTACGGCCAGCCGCGGGGTGTGAGTGACTTGGATGCCGCGCACGGGCACTGGTCAGCGAAGAACAAGCTGATGGCTGCCTGGAAGCTGCACCTTGAAAAGTTTGCGATGCCGACTGTGCTTGGCCGATACGAGCGGGGGCTTCCGGCGGACGAGCAGACGGCGATCCTGAAGGCTCTGCAGGACGTGCAGAATTCCACGGCGATCGTCTATCCGAATGAGATCGATATTTCGACGCTCGCTACGCAGCGTGACCAATCGACGGCTTTTCTGGATGCTATCGACTTTCATAACAGGGAGATCGCCCGGACTATCTTGGGCCAGACTTTGACTACCAACGACAGCGCCCGGATGGGCTCACTCGCGTTAGGCAAGGTGCATCTGCAGATGATGATGCTGCAGATCAACGCCCTGCGCCAGGAGCTGGCGGATGTGGTTGTGACCGATCAGGTTTTGCGGCCTTTGGTGGGGTTGAATTTCTCCGAACCGAGGCTGCCGAGGTTCGTCCTGTCACCTGCGCCGGCGGATCTGTTTAGGAGCTTTGATTGAGCTGGTCTTCTGAGAGGATGTTTTCGATTTGTGTGTGGAAGTCCGGAAGGACTTTCACAACGGTGTCCCAGACGATTTCAAGCTTGACCCCGAAGTAGTTGTGAATCAACTTGTCACGCATGCCTGCAATGCTGCGCCAGGGAATATCCTCGTACTGATCCTTTAGGTCGTCTGAGAGGTTCTTGACCGCCTCGCCGATGATTTCAAGATTGCGGATTACGGCATCCTGGACCATCGTGTCTGATGAAAACTCCTCTTCTCCGTCGGCGGTGTAAGTCAGGATCTTGTCAATCGAATCGGAGATATGTTGGAGGTAGGACGTGTCCCGACTCACAGTCCGATGGCCTCACGCTGAATCCTCGGACCGATATGGCTGCTGAGCCCGCCTTCCAGAACTACATCTACTTTGCGTCCAATCGCTGATGCTAATTCATCTTCAAGGTCGACCAAATCGAGCAGTGTTCGACCTCGTTCAAGCCTGACCAGCAGATCAACATCGCTGCCAGCGTCGGCCTCGCCACGAGCAACAGAGCCGAAGACACGTACATTGGTTGCACCGTGCTTCGCCGCGATCAGTGCGATCTCCTCCTTCATACTCTGGAGCTGCTCCAGTAGGCTCATGTGTCTATTGTGGCGCAATATCTGATTGGACGGGATTCTAGCTTTGACTGCCTGACACCTTTGCCAGGTTCAACCCGTCTCAAAGGGCAGACTCATGACAAGCCATGGATGGCAGAAGTTCGGAGAGCTGTTTTGCGGTGCAGGAGGCATGGCATTCGGGCTCAAATCAGCAGGATTCCAGCCCACTTGGGCTGTGGACGCAGACGAGTGGGCGTGCGAGACCTATGCAGCCCAGATCGGCGACCACGTAGAACGTGCCCGTGTCGAGGCTGTTGACTTCAACAGAACCCCCCTAGTGGGCGGTCTTGCGTTCGGATTCCCCTGCAACGATTTCAGCATGGTCGGTGAGCGGAAAGGCACCGACGGCTACTTTGGCGGGCTCTATAAGGAGGCTGCAAGGGCGCTTGAGGAAGTCCGCCCCGACTGGTTTATCGCCGAGAACGTGCCCGGCCTGGTCGGCGCAGGATGCGATGAGATCATGCAGGAGTTTGCGAATTCCGGCCCTGGCTATCGGCTCGCAGTGCACCTCTACAAATTTGAAGAGTACGGCGTGCCGCAAAAGCGGTCGCGCGTCATTGGGGTCGGAGTTAGAAAGGACCTCGGCGTCGACTTCAAGCCACCAGCACCGACGCATCTGAAGCCGGTTACGGTCGAAGAGGCCCTCAAGGATGTTGACCTCGTCCCCGACAACGCGGAGTACACCAAGCACCACGACAAGGTGATCCGTATGCTTGAGGCGATCCCTGAAGGCGAGAACGCCTGGCATGAGGACGTACCCGAAGACTTGCGTCTCAACGTTCCCAACGTGCGGCTAAGCCTCATCTACAGAAGGCTCAAGGCTGATCAGCCAGCCTACACAGTAGTTGGATCAGGCGGTGGCGGAACGCACATGTACCATTGGAAGGAGCCGCGCGCACTCACCAACCGGGAACGCGCAAGGATCCAGTCGTTCCCAGATGAATTCATCTTCTCAGGCCCGAAAGAGGCTGTAAGAAAGCAGATCGGTATGGCCGTGCCGCCGCGGGGTGCTCAAGTCATCGGCGAAGCGCTGTCCAAGTGCTTCCTGTGCGAACAGTACAAGTCCGTGCCACCGAGCGTCGGCATCTACGAACCCCAGGCGATCGCCAAACTCCAGGCTTAAACTGAAAGGCCCCCGGTGGTGAGCCGGGGAGCCTTATGGGGAGAGGGCAGTGGGAGAAGTTAGGGAGTAATTCTTCCTGGCCCGAGCAGCGGGCAGGAGAAGTACATGTCTGAATCGTCACGCACGCCGTTGTCGTCGAGGTCGATCCACCATCGGCCGCCGTGGTGATCCTTGTCACCAGGTCCGAACTCAGTCATCAGACCAGTTGCACCGCCAAACTCCAGCTTCTGGAACTTGCCTTTGTTGGGTAGGGACCTTGCGGTGATGATCGAATCGTAGTAGAGACCCTGGCTGGTCACGTATACGATGGGGCCGTCTCCGCGGCCTTGGGCTTGCGCTGACACAGCGCCGATGGTGGAGAGGGAGGCGAAGGCCACAGCTGCGGCCGCGAATCGAGTGATGTTCTTCATTGACTTTTCTCTTTGACTCGGCCGCTGTGGCCTCGTCTGGAGCGTTAGTCGTTGAAGTTTTCAGGTCGTCACAAGTTTTTTTGCTCTTTTTCCATTTCAGCCTGGATCTTGGCTTTAGCTGAGTCGGAAAGGCCTGGAGAATCCTGCGCTTCCCCGCCAGAACCTGAAGCTGCCGAGCGGATCATCTGGAGCTGTTTGTGGAATAGGTAGCAGTTGCGGCAGATGATCTCGTGCATGCGCAGCGCCCATCTTTCGCACCGGGTGAGGGGGCGATCAAGTTCGTCAGACTGCAGCCGCGACGCTTCGTCACATCGAAGCGTGAGAATGTACTTGAGCTGGCTGAAGACGTGTTTCACCTGTTCCTCCTTGGACCGAACCAGTGCGCTTCCAGGCATTTTTGCAGAAGCAGCCGCGCGCGGTAGAGCCGAGTTGATAGATTAGTCGTTGAAATTTCCATTTCGCTGCAGATTTTTTCCGGGTCCTGGTCTTCGATCTCTCTTCTCATGAAGGGCTCTGCGATCTGCGGCGGCATCTTTGCGAGGCAGCACTCGAAGGCCTCTCGGAACGCCTCATCTTCTAAATAGGACGCAGGATCTTCCTTCCACGCTCTGTTTGGATTTTTCCATTGCGCCTTTTCGTCGAAGAATTCTAGATCATGCTGAGTCTCTTGGACTGTTCGCTGCTTCTTGCGGATGTGGTCGGCGACGCGCCTTCTGAGGATGGAGATGAGCCAGGTGCGTTCAGATGATCTAGATTCAAACGTTTGGGCTGATTTGAGCGCAGAAACGAGAGTTTCCTGAACGAGATCCTCGGCGAGTTCACGTTGGTTGACGCAGCGCATGGCGCACCGGAAGAGGATGTCGCCGTGCTCTTCCAGCCAGGATGTTGGATCGTTCTCCTTGCCCGCCACTTCTTGATCGTAACGTATGTTGGAGGCATAATGTGCCCACGGGCCCATGTCCGACTGCTACGATTCCGACACCCGCAGCATGGTGATGTCAAGGATTCGCTCCTACGGAACGACTCCGGAACTGAAGGTGCAGGAGCTGCTTGAGCGGTGGCTTCCAGGGGAGGAAGTCGTGGTCCATCCTGAGGGTCTGCTTGGGCATCCGGACTTCTATGTTCCCGGCTTGAACCTGGTCATTTTTGTGGATGGGTGCTTCTTTCATAAGTGCCGTCAGCACTACGTTGAGCCTGTTCAGAACAGCGAGTATTGGTCTGCGAAGATCAAACGCAACGTCCGCCGTGACAAGAAGGTGCGGCATGAGCTGCGCGCCCAAGGCTACATCGTGATGCGGATATGGGAACACGACGTCCGGGGGAAGAAGATGCCCGGGAAGGACTTGATCCGGCGCAGGATCAGGCGTCTGCAGAAGCAGCACGGTTGACGATCTGTCCAGTTAGACATGCCAGCCGGGATCTAGCCTCGCGGCCGTGGCGCAGGCTGGTGATCCGTCCTTTTGAGTTCCGTTGACCTGGAGTTTTAGGGGTTTAGCCGATTCGATCATCTCCCAAGTGATTCCGGACAGGTCGACCTTGAGCCTTCGGAAGGACTCATCCACGCCATTGGCCATCTCGAACCACTGGACATACAGAAAACGGCGATCCGGGGCTCCGAAGACTTCCGGTCCAAAAAAGTCTGGCTCGCTCGTGGCCTTGTGCGGACGGACGTCGGCTGAAAACTCAAGAGTGTGAGCCGGAGACTCAACGGCTCTCATGTCCACTGGCTCCTTCTTGACTTGTTTCGCGATTCGAATATTGGACCGGTTCTCAAATCCTTCAAAGCCATCTGACGGAAGGCCTGTGAGGGTCACGATGAGAGTCGTCATGGTCTCATTTTTACATGGCTAGGCGTTTGGAGTCAGCTGACACAGCTTCGCTGAGATCGAACTGGGCGGAGCACTTGGTGCACTGGACGATGCCCATCGTGCCGGCAGGGAACTGGAGGTGAGCTTTGCAGAGGCTGTTGGGGCACGTCACTTCCACGAGCCCAACTGGTGGGGCGTCTGGGAACGGGCCACTGGCCGCATCTAGCTCTCGCTCGAACTCCTCCTTCGGGAAGACTGTACCGACACCACACGTCTGGCATGCCAGCACCCGCTTCTTTCCGGTAGGGATGACCGGGATGAAGAAGAGCGTGAACCAGGTGGTGACCTCAACCAGAGCCTGCGGCGCGATACGCTCGCAGCTGGAGCATTTCTTGGCTGAGGACCAGCCACGGTCTTTGACTGTCTCTTTGCCCCAGCCGAAAATGAAGAACATCAGTCGCCCAGCTCAGGCAGCTCTTCCCGTTCCTTGGCAAGGTCCGGGATTCGGGTCATGATGCGGGCGCAGGCGTTCCAGCGGAGGGCTGCGTTCTGGTCAGTTTCAGGGCGCAGGCCATCGGCGGTTTCGTAGCAGACCATTGCGCGGCGCAGCCAGTCGCCGACGAGGGAGGGGTGTTCGCCGTGGTCGAGGCGCGCTCGGGCCCATCGCTCGCAGGCGACGCCTTGGTAGTACGCCTGATCGTATTCGCTGGTCATCGCCTCTAGGATCTCCTCGGCTGCGGCCATATCTGGGCCGTGGTGGTGGGCGAATTGGTCCGTTACACACAGGAAGAGCTGGATGCGGGCACCATCATTGCCGGAATCAACCGCAAGCACATCGCGGTAGATGCTGGCGGCCTGTTCGGGCTCATTGAGCAGCCGATACCGTTCGGCCAGCTCCAGTGCTCGCGGGATCGATTCTTGGGTGATCTGCTTCAGTTCCATTGATGTGCTCCTCTATTTTCGTTTTCCAAGCCTGAACAGCTTTGCGATTGGGTCGTAGTGGCGGTCGACGATCTGCTCCTTGAGGGGGATGATCGCGTTGTCAGTTATTTTAATATGTTCGGGGCAGACAACGGTGCAGCATTTGGTGATATTACAGTAGCCAATGCTGTCCCGTTCCTTAAGATCGTCCAGGCGGTTCTCAGTGTCGAGGGGGTGCATGTCTAGGGCAGCCGTGTATACGAAGAGGCGAGGGCCGATGAACTCCTCGTGCTTGTCGTGCTCACGCAGGACATGGCAGACGTTTTGGCAGAGGAAGCACTCGATGCACTTGCGGAACTCCTGGACTCGCTCCACGTCGGCTTGATCAATGCGCCAGGTGCCGTCTTCCGCGTCGGGTTCTCTCGGTGTGAACTTCTTAATCGTCTTCTTCTTTCGGTAGTTGAAGCTGACATCGGTGACGAGGTCGCGGATGAGAGGGAAGCTCTTCATCGGCTCGATAGTGACGCCCTCTTCGAGCGGGAGATCCTGGCACCGGGTCATGCACATGAGCCGTGGCATGCCGTTGATTTCAGCACTGCATGAACCGCATTTGCCGGCCTTGCAGTTCCATCGGCAGGCGAGGTCCGGCGCGCTTTCAGACTGGATCTGGTGAACAGCGTCGAGCACGACCATCCCTTCGGTGATCTCGGTCTTGTACTCGACCATCTCGCCTTCCTCGGCGGAACCGCGCCAGATTCTGAAGTTGATCTGAGCCATTACTTCATCTCCTCGATGATCGCCTGCTGATCTGCGGTTGTGGCGACTTTCGGCTGCTGTTCGACGTGCATCTCGCCATCACGCTTGCTGATGACCGTGTTGACCTGCGCCTGCTGCCCGTCTTTGTCGGGGAAGTCTTCTCGGAAATGGCCGCCTCGGCTCTCCTTGCGCAGGAGTGCACTCTTGGTGATCGCTTCTGAGATCGTCAGCAGATGATCCAGATCGAGGGCGGTGTGCCAGCCGGGGTTGAAGTCGCGGTTGCCGGTGATAGCGGACTTTTCACTTCGCGCCTTGAACTCTTCGAGTTTGGGAAGAACCGACTGCATCTCAGCCTCGTTTCTGACGATGCCGACCAGCGCGTGCATCGACTGCTGAAGATCGTGCTGGACCCGGAAGGGGTTGTCCTCGTGAGACTCGCGCTCGAACGGGTAGAGGGCGTGCTTTGCGGTCGCCTCAACCTCGGCCT
>JALGYA010000147.1 GCA_029824475.1 Fimbriimonadia bacterium
GAAAGAGATCATCAAGCTCAAAAAGGTGATCAACGAGGCAGCTCAAGAGCTCGACCTTGGGGTCGAAGCGAAGAAGCTGCTCTACGGCGACACGATGCGCCTAGCCGAGGAGGCCAAGAAGGCCAGAAAGGCGGCTCTCGACTGCGGTCAATCCGCCAACAAGGCTGAGGTCGCAAGAGCACGTGCAGACTCCCGAAGAGCTGCATCAGCAGAGCGGCTCCTCGAAGAATACGGAGTCACTGAAGACGAGGCTGTCAAGCTTGAGCCGAGCATCGAATTGCCCGACGACGCCCAGCGCCTCGTCAGCCAATTAAGAAAAGACCTAAAGGGCATGGGTGAGGTGAATCTTGGTGCGATCGAAGCCTATGATTCTCTCACAGAGCGATGGGACGAGCTGTCAGTGCAGAGCGAGGACATCATCGCTGGCGCTGCTGAGATTCAGGAAGGAATCAAAGAGCTCGACGTCCTCACAAAAGATCGGTTCGTCGAGACCTTCGAGAAACTCCAGGTTGCCTTCAAGGAGATGTACCAGACGATCTTCAGCGGCGGCGAAGGAGAGCTGCAGCTTACAGACAATGACAACATCCTTGACAGCGGTGTTGAAATTGAAGTCACGATCCCCGGCAAGCGCCGACAGCGCCTGGCGCTGCTTTCGGGCGGCGAGAGAGCGCTCAGTGCCTTGGCCTTCCTCTTTGCCCTGCTCAAGATCAAGCCGACCCCGCTGGTGGTGCTCGATGAAGTCGATGCACCCCTCGATGGACGAAATGTCGAGCGATACGTCAACCTGCTGGACTCGTTCACGGAAGAAGGCTCGCAGTTCATCCTGGTCACCCACAACCCACGCACGATCCAAGCCGCCGATGTCTGGTTCGGTGTGACGATGCAGGAGCCGGGTGTTTCGACGGTCGTGCCATTCAAGGCACCGCGCGAAGTGCGTGGAGCACTGGGCGAACCGTCTTCCAATGGCCAGACCAGCCTCGAGCAGGCAGCCACGCCGGTTTAGGTCGCGTAGAGCCGGTCGCCGAAGTCACCCAAGCCAGGAAGGATGTACTTCAACTCATTAAGTCCTGTATCCAGGGCGGCGGTGACAATCTCAACGTCAGGATGATCGTTCTGGACGCGCTCGATGCCTTCGGGCGCAGCAACAATCGATGCCATGACAATCCCGTCCGGATTCTCTGCTTTGATCAGGCTGATGCCCTGCGAGGCTGAACCGCCGGTTGCGAGCATCGGATCGAGGCAGATGGCCAGGCGTCCGTCCATATCGGGCATTTTGCAGTAGTAGCTGGAGGCTTTCGCGGTCTTGTGGTCTCTCTCCAATCCGACGTAGCCCACGGCGACATCAGGGAAGAGCTGAAGAGCGGATTCGAGCATCCCCAAACCGGCGCGGAGAATGGGCACTGCCGCAACTCCACAGGCCAGCTCAGTGCCGACCATCGGCTCCAGTGGAGTCTCAATCTCCCTTGGCCGGAGCGGAAGGTCGCGGAGCGCCTCAAGAATCACCAATCGGGACACGATTCCGGCCTGTGCACGAAACGCGGCTGGCTCGGTGTTCTTGTCTCTCAGACACGTCATCAGGTGGCTGACGAGAGGATGTTCAACAATGCGGACGCCCATTGCCTCTATGGTGGCTGATTTTGCAAAATCGCGTGGTATTCTCCAGCCCCTCGACTATGAAGACACACCAGACCGCAGCAGGTCTTGTTCTGGCAGCCGGTAAAGGCACGCGCATGAAGTCGAGCCTCCCTAAATGCCTGCATGAGATTTGCGGTCGTCCGATGGTCGAATGGGTCGCCAGCAGCCTCAAGGAGATCGGTGTTGAGCGTCCCGTCATTGTCATAGGTCACGGCGGTGATTTGATTCGAGACCGCCTCGGCGACGGCTACGACTACGTCGAGCAGACTGAGCAGCTGGGCACAGGCCACGCGGCTCTTGTCGCGGCAGATAAGTTTAGAGACCACAAGGGCCCTCTGATTGTTGCCGCTGGTGACACCCCGCTTCTGACAGCTGAGACTCTCTCCAACCTTACGGAAAAGCAGGCACGAAACGGGGCTGCTGCCGCAATGGCCTACTGTCGTCTTGACGATCCAGCTGGATACGGAAGAGTGATCGTCGACAACCTCGGTCGTGTCGAGGCGATTGTCGAAGACAAAGACTGCAGCCCCCAACAGCTTCAAGTCAAAGAGATCAACCCGGCCCTCTACTGTTTTGACTCTGAGACTCTATTCAGGCTCCTGCCGCACATCGGCAAAGAGAACAAGCAGGGCGAGTACTACCTCACGGATATTGTCGCTGCGATCCGCCATGAAGGCGGAAGCGTCGAAGGGCAGTTCGTAGACGACTTTTCAGAGTTCCTTGGAATCAACAATCGCTGGCAGCTGGCACAGGCCGCCCAGTTGATCAGGATGCGCATTCTGAAGGCGCACGCCATGAACGGGGTCACCATCGTCGATCCCAACTCCACTTACATTGAAGGCGACGTCACTATCGGCGTCGACACCGTGATGCACCCGATGACAGTTGTCGAAGGAAAGACAAACATCGGCGGAAGCTGCGTCATCGGCCCAAACACCTGGATCAAGAACTCAGAGATCGAAGACGACTGCAGAGTCTTCATGAGTCACGTTGATCAGGTCCACCTCCACAAGAACGTCCGATGCGGACCCTTTGCAAACCTAAGACCTGAATCAGAGGTCGGCAGGGACGTGCGGATCGGCAACTTCGTGGAGATCAAGAATTCTCAGATCGGCGACGAGACCAAGATTAGCCATCTCAGCTACATCGGGGACTCGAAGGTCGGGCAGGATGCCAACATCGGAGCAGGAACAATCACCTGCAACTTCGATGGTTTCGCAAAGCAGGGATGCAGCATCGGAGATGGAGCTTTTGTGGGCTCCAGCACGATCCTGGTAGCACCGGTGAAAATCGGTGACGGCGGCATGACCGCAGCAGGAAGTGTAATCACAAGCGACGTCCCAGACGACGCAATGGGCATCGCCCGAGGACGACAGGAGACTAAAGAAGAATGGGCCAAACGCTGGAGAGACTCGAAGACCGATCAGGAGGGCCAACTGTGAGAGGCATGAAATTATTCGCAGGAAACGCCAACAAAGCGCTCGGTGAACGAGTCGCTGATTACCTCGACACTCCGCTGGGGCGACTGACGTCAACACAGTTCTCTGATGGTGAACTCAGAGTCTACGTAGATGAGAGCGCCAGGGGCAATGATGTCTTCATCATGCAGCCGACCTGCAGCCCTGTCAACGACAGCATCATGGAGCTGCTGATCCTGCTCGATGCATTCCGAAGAGCTTCAGCCAGCCAGATCACCGTCGTGATGCCGTACTACGGCTACGCCCGGCAGGATAAAAAGATCAAGCCTCGTGAGCCTGTCACAGCCCGCCTGGTTGCTGATTTGATCGAACAGGCTGGCGCCAATCGCGTCGTCACAGTCGACCTGCATGCCCAGCAGATTCAAGGCTTCTTCCGAATCCCCGTGGACCACCTCTATGCTGGTCCAATCATCGCGGACTACATGGTTGAGCAGGGCTATAAAGACCAGGAGGATATCGTGGTTGTCTCCCCCGATGTCTCCGGTGTTGCCCGTGCCCGAGCGTTGGCGGAAACGCTGAACGCTCCCATCGCAATTATCGCCAAGAGAAGGCCTGAGCCAAACCAGGTGGACATCGTGGAGATCATCGGTGACGTGAACGGAAAGCGCTGCATCATGATCGACGACATGATCGACACCGGCGGCTCAATCATTCAGGGCGCCGAGGCGCTGCTCAAGCGCGGCGCGACTGAAGTGATGTGCTCCTGCACCCATGCGATTCTCTCGGGCAACGCTTCACAGCGGCTTCAGGATAGTGTCGTCTCCCGTACGATCTGCATGGACACCTATCCGATTCCGAGCGACAAGGTCTTCCCGAAGCTGACAGTTCTGCCTATCGCTCCTCTGCTGGGAGAGGCGATCCGCAGAATCCATCAGAACAAGTCGGTCAGCAGCCTATTCAATGACCACTAGTGACCAGTCGCTGGAGTGGGAGGTCAGACTGTCTGAATCGAATCGGGCACGCCAGCCTGTGCTGGTGATTGTCGCGGTGCTCGCTGGCCTGATCGGGTGGCAGATGCTCAGCAGCCCGCTTGCCGGGGTGATCGCCTCCGCGGTGATTTTTATGTCAACCGCGGAAGTATTTCTGCCCCTGAAATACCGTATTGACGAGAAAGGCGCTCGCGTTCGCTGCGGGATTAGCACAACTGCAATCCTTTGGGAGGATGTGAAGCGTCTCTTGGATATGCCGGACGGAATCCGGCTGTCTCCATTGGAGACGCCCTCAAGACTTGATGCTTTTCGTGGAGTTCATCTCCGATTCGGAAGCAGACGAGACGAAGTATTGGGCAAAATAGACGAGTTCTGGAGGACTGATGGACGGGAAGTGGCTAGAGAAGCTGGACCCGAGTGAGGAGCAGGAAGTGATCGAGGCCGTTTGCGCCCCGATCTCTAAGCGAAGCCTGGAGACTCCTGCGATACTTGTGCTGGAAATGCACAAGCCGATCGCTGGCGTCACCGGCAATGCTGCTGTTGCCTTCGCCCCGTTTATTGGACCGGTTGTCGGAGTTGACACCATGAGCAAGTTCAGCCGCCTGCTCAAGGACCGGGACGCGTATGAAAGGCTGATTCAACGGCTCGAAGAGCTGAGGGATGCTCCTCCGGAGGAGAAGACCGCGTAAATGCAATATCTGGACACTGCATGGATAGGAGTTGCCGTCACGCTTGTGATGGTCGCTTTCGTTCTGCTTAACATCGTTCGAGCACGAGGCAAAGAGGGCGGACTTTATATCCGCCGAATTCCTGGCTTGAACGCACTTGACGACGCCATAGGGCGCGCCACAGAAATGGGCCGGCCAGTCCTCATGATCCCCGGCATCGGGACGCTGAACGCGATTTCTGTTCAGGCGCTGAGCATCTTTGCTCACGTCACGAAGTCTGCGGCTCAGTTCTCGACGCCGATCAAGATCTGCTGCGCTGATGCCGCCGTCTACACGGTTGCCCAGGAAGTGATCCGTGATGTCTATCAGACACAGGGCATGGGCGACCGATACAACGAGGACTTCGTCCAGTTCGTCAGTGACAGACAGTTCGCATTTGCGGCTGGTGTCTCCGGAATCATCCACCGCGAAAAAGTCGCCGCAGCGTTCCTGCTCGGTGAGTTCTACGCGGAGTCGCTGATCTTCGCTGAAACCTGCAACTCAGTGGGAGCGATCCAGGTTGCTGGCTCAACGCACAACACGCAGACGCCGTTCTTCATCGCCGCTTGTGACTACGTCCTGATTGGTGACGAGTTCTACGCGGCCAGTGCTTATCTCAAGCGAGAGCCGGTTCTGGTCGGCAGCCTCGTCGGACAAGACTGGGGCAAGATGCTGATCGCTGCGATGTGCCTCCTTGGCTGCTTTATCTTCTCGATCGATATGACAAGCGCCCCCACCACGAAGCGGGTGACCGTCGGAGAAGAGAACGGTACTTCTCTGGTCGAATTCCAGGCCGTGGACGACTCGGACAACATGGAGGATGGCAGCCTGAGAAAGAAGCGTTCGTCTGACACAGCTCTTCACCATTACTTCCATCCGGTTGTAAGCCCTGGGGCATTCCAAGACCGGAATAGACCTCAGAAAGAGGAGGAGGGCTCCTAAATGAACTTGCCTCTCGCAGCTATCTGGGGACAGGACCCTGGTTCAGGCGCACTGATCGGCTATCTTGTCGGTGCATTTATTTTGGGCGTCGTGATGATGGTCGCGATGACCAAGATGCCGACACGCGGCCGCAAGCCTAGTGTCTGGATTGCAACCTTCGCCTCCGGCTTTTTCTACTTCCTCTTCTGGATCTGGCCCAGCCCAATCAATCGAGGACCGAGCGATCTCCCGGTCGGGTTCTCTGAGAAAGTTGGATTTGGCCTGCAGGATGCTCTGCCAAAGGTCGCGAACATCGCGATCATTCTCACGGCGTTCCTGCTCGGCCTCGGCATCTACTCTCTGCTGCACGTCCATCTTGGACGGCTTTTCAAGAAACAGAAGGACTGGCAGTTCAGCCTCATCCTCGTCGTCAGCATGGTCCTGATGATCATCTTCGGCTACTGGGACTGGATGCAGCGCCAATTCAATGATCCAGACTTGCTGCTCGCAAAAATGGACAACTGGGGGTTTGTGAACTATTCGTTCGACCTCCTGTTCGACGGGCTGCTGCAGCAGATGGACGCGGCGATGTTCTCCATGATCGCCTTCTTCATCCTATCGGCGGCCTACAGAGCCTTTAGGATCAAGTCGATCGAAGCGACCGTCCTGATGGCGAGCGCCTTAATCATGATCCTCAGCATCATGGGTGCGGTAGACATGGTCTACTCAAACATGATCGACAGCATGACGGGCGGCGATCCAGGACACTTCCTGAACGACGCCAAGATCACAGCGGTCGCATCGTGGGTGAAGAACACCATGCAAGTGCCCGCCCTCAGGGCCTTGGAGTTTGGAGTCGGCCTTGGCGCACTTGCCATGGGCCTCAGGCTCTGGCTCGGACTTGAGAAAGGAGGAGTTTCCTGATGTCAGAAAACCTTTCAATTTGGGAAAAAATGCAGTCATTTGATAGACGATGGCTGTATCTCGTCCTCATCGTTCTTGTCACATTTGGACTCTTCGTCTCGCCGGATATCCCAGCGCAGCCGGATGAATCCTCTGTCGGTCTCTACGTGACCCTCGACGGGCTCGATGAGAACGACACGATCCTGATCCAGTCTGACTGGACGAACTCAACCCGCGGCGAAACGCTGGGCCATCTCGAAGCGCTGCTTCGAACGGTCATGGCCAAGCGGATCAAGTTCGTGATGTACACGTTCGCTGATCCGCAGGCTCCACAGGTCTCTCGAGACGCGTTGAGACGGCTCAATGATGAGCTTCCTGAGGACAAGCGGTACAAGCTCGGCATCGATTACCTAGAGCTCGGCTACTTCCCGAACGCGGAAGGTGCCACTCAGTCGCTCGGAAACAATATCCGAACGTTCTGGGAAGGCCGCAAGACGCGTGTTGAAGGGAACGGAGGCGACGAGATGGACATCTTCCGCACCCCGGTTCTGGAGAACATCCAGAAGCTTGAAGACTGCGGCATGATCTGCGTCGTCACTCCATCCAACACGATCGACATCGCTGTGGAGCGGCTTTCGGGCAAGCTCCCGATCTGCTGCATGTGCACAGGCGTTGTCGGTCCGCAGATTCTCCCGTACTACAACGCGGGGCAGGTGGCGGGACTCGCTATCGGCCTCAAGGGCGTGTACGACATGGAGATGATGATGGCGGGCGGCCTCAACCTCGACAAGGCCGACTATCCCAACTCAGTGAGAAGCGACAAGTACAGCGAGAACAAGGCGCTGCCGGTTGTCTCACCGATCGAAGGGAAGTCATCAGCTGACTACTCGCTCGGTCGCGGCAAGAAATACTATGCCGCGCTGAACATTGCCCTTGCGCTGATGGTGCTCGCGGTGATCGCTGGAAACATCGGAATGTACGCTGCAAAGCGACGAGAGAGGAACGCTTAAATGAGCCAAGAAACCTATCTGTTCATCAAGCTTTCCTGTGGCGCTCTGGCTACGGTCGGGCTCTACTCGGTGCTT
>JALGYA010000148.1 GCA_029824475.1 Fimbriimonadia bacterium
TGAGGGCGGCACGATGGATATTTTGCATGAGCTAAATCAGATAGCAGCCGAACGGGACATCCCGATCGAGGAGCTGCAGGCGGAGCTGGAGACGGCTCTCGCCGTTGCTTATAAGAAGTACAAGGGCGCAACTGGTGAAGTGTCCTTGACCCTTGACCTGTCTGGCAAAGGCGGCAAGGGCGTCAGGGCATTCATCGAGAAAGAGGTCGTAGGTGAAGTTTTAGAGCCTTCGTTCCAGATCGGCCTGCCTGCAGCAAGAAAGCGGCGTGAAGACGTAGAGATCGGAGACTTCATTCCTGTCGAAGTCGATCCCATTCAGTTCGGCAGAATCGCTGCGCAGACTTTCAAACAGGTCCTCGCACAGAAGATGCGCGAGGCTGAACTCCGTCAGATCCACGACCAATTCAGCGAGAGGATCGGCGAGATCGTCAGCGGCACAGTCACCCGAAGAGAGGACTCCAATGTCCTGCTTCAGGTCAACCGAACTGAGGTCAAGCTGCCCAAGCGAGAGCAGGTCGGCACCGAGGATTACCGCCCGAACGAAAGATTCAAACTCTACGTTCTCAAGATTGAAGAGACCTACCGAGGCTTCGAGGTCATCGTCAGCCGCAGCCACCCGAACCTAGTTCGAAAGCTGCTCGACCTGGAAGTGCCGGAGATTTCAGAAGGCGTCGTCGAGATCGTCAGCGTCGCCCGAGAGCCGGGCCAGCGAACAAAGCTTGCTGTCCGATCACACGATGAGCGAATCGACGCTGTCGGCGCATGTGTCGGCCAGCGCGGCGGACGCATCCAGGCCCTCATGGACGAGCTTCGACCCGAGAAGATCGATGTTGTGCCTTACAGCGAAGAGGCTCGAGAGTTCATTACTCACGCCCTGAGCCCAGCCAAAGTCAATTCGATGAAGCTGGACGAAGAGCAGCGCAGCGCCTACGTTGTCGTTCCAGACAGCCAGCTTTCGCTCGCTATCGGCCGAGGCGGCCAAAACGTGCGCCTCGCAGCAAGGCTATCTGAATGGAAGATCGATATCCGCGGAGAAGCCCAGGCTGCTGAAGAGGCTGCCGAAAAGGGTGAAGCTCCCGCTGAAGAAGCGGCGCCGGCAGAGGCAGCACCAGCTGCCGTTCCAGAGCCTGCAGCAGAGGCTGCTCCAGCAGCCGAAGGCGCAGCCGCGCCCAGTGGAGAAGACGCATCGGCGACGAGCTGACCTCGACGCCGATAAGGTCCTGTTCTGTCTGCCGCAAATCGATGCGGCAGACAGAACTTTTTAGAATTCGTCTTAGCACGGACGGTGACCGCTGGGACGTTGGATCGTCCGGCACGGGACGCAGTGCATATGTCTGCGACTCAGAAACGTGCAGACAAGAGCTGACCCAAAAGGGGCGGCTCACTCGGGCTCTCAAGAGGCCGGTCGCTGCTGAGCAGCTTGGCCGACTCCACCCAGTGCTCGAATCACTTGAGAGGTAAAACAGACCGGAATGCAGCAGGTTTCCATCGCAGAATTGGCAGAGAAGCATGAGCTTACGCCAGGACATGTGAACGCCGCCGTCGCCGAGCTTGGGCTCAGCGTCGAGGCCGGTGAGGTCCACGCGGACGCGGACGAGCTTGAGCTTCTAGCAGAGGCTCTCGCCGAAACCGACTCATCTTCACCCATCACAATTCCCCCTAATCGCACAGCTAGAGACCTGGCCCAGGCGTTTGGTGTGAAAGACAAGGACATCCAGAAAATCCTCGTCACTAAGCTCAGGGTGATGGCAACTCTCACCACCACACTCCAGAACGATGTGGCCGAAAAGGTCGCTGAAGAGCTCGGCTGGACAATTGCCTGGGGCGAGCCAGTCGTCAAAGCGAAGAAGAAGCCAGCCAAGCCGAAGGGACCCGTCTCAACAGTGACCGGGCGACCGCCTGTTGTTACGATTCTGGGCCACGTTGACCACGGCAAGACCTCACTGCTCGACTACATCCGAAAGGAGAACGTCGTCAAGGGCGAGCACGGTGGAATCACCCAGCACATCGGCGCCTACCAGGTCGAATTGCCTCAAGGCATCATCACTTTCCTCGACACTCCCGGCCACGCCGCCTTTACGGCGATGCGGGCCCGAGGAGCGCACGTCACCGACATCGCAGTGCTCGTTGTAGCCGCCGATGACGGGATCATGCCGCAGACAATCGAAGCGATCAGCCACGTGAAAAACGCTGGCGTCCCCTTCATCATCGCCTGCAACAAGATGGATCTTCCGACCGCCAATCCTGACAAGATCATGCAGCAGCTGACGGAGCACGAAGTTGTTCCAGAAGCCTACGGCGGTCAGGTTGCGACAGTCAACGTCTCAGCCCACACGGGGGACGGTGTTGATGACCTTCTTGAGCGAATCCTGCTCGAAGCAGAAGTCGCAGAACTCAAAGCCGACCCGAAGGCACCAGCCGAAGGAGTCGTCATCGAGGCCAAAATCGACAAAGGAAGGGGCGTAGTCGCCACGATCCTTGTTGAGCAGGGCACCCTCAAATCCGGAGACATCGCAGTAGTTGGCCAGGCGTACGGAAAGATCCGCACGATGACCGACCATGCGGGCAATCAGATAAAGGAAGCCGGACCTTCCACCCCTGTTGAGCTGGTCGGCCTCAGCGAAGTGCCAGAAGCGGGTGACCGCCTCGAAATCGTCGACAAGGAGCGAACGGCACGACAGATTACAGGCGACCGGCATCACCAGATGAAGGTTGCAACCCTCGTTGCTCCCAAGCGAAAGGTGACTCTTAGAGACATCCAAGGACTGGGCAAAGAGACAGAAACGCGTGACCTAAACCTGATCGTCAAAGCTGACGTCAAAGGCTCAGTCGAGGCTGTTCGCGGTCTGCTCGACCAGATCGACATCGATACGATCGACGTCAGAATTGTTCACGCTGCCGTCGGCCCGATCACGGAAAGTGACGTGCTTCTCGCATCGGCTGCAGATGGCATCTGCGTTGGATTCAACGTCAAGCCAGAAGGCCAAGCGAAGGCCAAGGCAGAAAAAGAGAAGGTCGAGATCCGAACTTACAACGTGATCTACGAACTGGTTGAGGAGATTGAAGCGGCCGTCAAGGGTCTGCTCCAGCCGAAGTTCGAAGAGGAGTACCACGGCAAAGTCGAGATCAGAGCTGTCTTCAAGCTTACAAAGGCTGGAAAGGTTGCTGGAAGCCACGTTATCGATGGCAAGATCACTCGAAACTCGCTGGTGCGCATCACACGTGATGATGAGCAGGTCTTCGCGGGCCAGATGCACTCACTCAAGAACGTGAAAGAAGATGTACGCGAGATGATCGCCGGACAGGATTGTGGTCTCAAGTTCAAGGACTGGGAAGACTTCAAAGTTGGCGACCTCGTCGAAGCCTACGAAATCGTCCAGGTTGGCTGATCTGACTGAATCTCCCTACGGCAATGCCGTGGGGAGATTTCTCTTTAAGCCCCACCGGATCCCGGAAGGGGAGCGTTTGGAAGAGCATCCAAGTCGTAGGAGTCTCTGATTCCCTGGGCCAGCCTCAGGGAGCCGGCAACGCCGATCATCGCGGCATTGTCTGTGCAGAGGCTGAAGTCTGGGACGTGGAAGGCAACACCACGCTTTCGACAGCCATCGCGGAGCCTCTCTCTTAGCGGCTTGTTGGCGGCGACGCCACCTACCAGGCCAAACGACGCAGCTCCAAACTCCTCAATCGCTGACATCGCCTTCTTGCTCAGCACGTCCACAATCGCCTCTTGGAGGCTCGCAGCTGCATCTCTCTTATCGAGCGCGGCCCCCTCCTTTTCGACCAGTCGATACATCGCTGTCTTGAGGCCGCTAAAGCTGAAATTGAGTGGATCCTTAGCGAGCGCGCGAGGCAGGGAATACCGCTTGGCGTTGCCGCCGACTGCGGCCTCCTGGACCGCATAACCGCCTGGATATCCAAGGCCCAGCAGCCGCGCACCCTTGTCGAAGGCCTCACCAGCCGCATCATCGAGTGTCTGCCCCAGCAGCCTGTATTCTCCCGGTGTCTCAATCCAGACGAGCTCTGTGTGCCCGCCGGAAACCACCAAGGCCAGCATGGGATAGCTCGGCAGCTCCTCACCATTCAGATCGGCGCAAATCGACAGCAAATGCCCTTCTAAATGATGGACACCCACCAGGGGTGCTTTCCACGACATAGAAAGGGCTTTGGCCGCGGTCAACCCCACAGACAACGCCCCAACTAGACCGGGCCGGTTTGTCACGGCGATTCCGCCGATGTTAGGATTTCCAGCCTGCTGGAGCGCCTCCTCAATCACCGGCGTGATCGCCTCGACGTGGGCTCGAGCTGCCGCCTCCGGCACAACGCCGCCCCACTTCCTGTGCATCTCGACCTGGCTGGCGATGACAGAAGAGAGAACCCGCCGGCCGTCGATCACCGCTGCGCTCGTCTCGTCGCAGCTCGATTCAATCGCCAATACTGGCCGGTCGAAAAAGGTCATGGAGTGCCGCGATTTTAGCCCATGAGGAAGCTGGAGCACGGGTTGGGAATATTCCGGGCTGTTTATGTAAACTGGCCGAAGCATGGCAAAGAAGAATCTGACCGTCGGCCTGATCGGCTACCAGTTCATGGGCAAGGCTCACAGCTCCGCCTACAGGCAGGTGAATCGGTTCTTTGATCTCCCCCTCCAGGTCCGGATGAAGACCATCTGTGGACGCACGGAGAGCAAGGTGAGCGAGGCGGCTGAGACGCTCGGATGGGAAGGCTACGCGCTCAACTACCATGATGTCTTAGCCGACCCAGAGATCGATGTCATCGATATCGCCACTCCTGGCAACATGCACTGCGAAATCGCGATTGCCGCCGCAGAGGCGGGGAAGATCGTCTGGTGTGAAAAGCCGATCGGGAACACGTTAGATGAGGCTGAACGCATGCACGCCGCAATCCAGAAGGCCGGTGTCCTCAACGGCGTCTATCACAACTACCGCAAAGCTCCTGCTGTGGCCCTCGCCAAGCAGATGATCGACGATGGCACGCTGGGTGAGATCCACCATATGCGGGCTGTCTACCTTCAGGACTGGATCACGGATCCCAACTTTCCGCTTGTCTGGCGGCTCCAAAAGTCAGTGGCCGGAAGCGGAACTCACGGCGATCTCACGTCCCACCTCATCGACCTCGGCAGATACCTCGTCGGCGACTTTGAAGAGGTGAGTGGCCTGCTCCACACATTCGTCAATGAAAGGCCTCTTCTTGACGACTCACAGGGTGGGCTCGGCGAGGCCGGTTCGGCTGTCGGCGGCACCAAAGGAAAGGTCGATGTTGATGACGCCTCCATGTTCATCGGCAGGTTCAAATGCGGCGCCCTGGCGAGCTTTGAAGCGACCCGATTCGCCCAAGGCCGCAAGAACCACGGCAAGTTCGAAATAAACGGTTCAAAGGGGTCCGTCGTGTTCTGTTTGGAGCGTCTCAATGAGCTCGAGTATTACGACGCTTCTGACCCTTCCAGCTGCCAAGGAGTCAAGCTCATCCAGGCGACGGATGCATCCCATCCATACGCCGGAAACTACTGGCCAGTCGGTCACATCATCGGATACGAGCACACGTTCGTAAACTGGGTTGCCGATGCCGTCCAGGCGGTCCATGATGGCGGGCCGATCTCACCGAACTTTGAGGATGGATTGAAGAACCAGATCGTCCTCGATGCAGTTGAGCGAAGTGCGGCCACCCGCAGCTGGGTCTCCATTTAGCAGGGTTTTTTGCAAATAACTGCCTTTTAGGAGCGATTTAGGAAACCCTTGCGTACGATGTACGTCTGCATAATTGGATGTCCGCAAATTTGCAGTATTTGAGCCTAAAAACCTCGAATCTCTGCAGGTTTTCCACAGACTGAACCATAATAGGAAGAAGGCCAGGAAGGCGACCGTTTTGCGAAGGAGACCGCTATTGCACATAGCTTGGGCTGCACTTCTCCCACTCAGTGGAGTGGCAGGAGCGCAATCTGCTGTGCCCAAGGCTAAGTCTGCAGAGACGGAAATCCAGGTCGCAGAGAACGGCGGCAAGATCGGATTTGAGCAGCTGGTCCTCGGCCTCGGAAGCTACTCAGCACCCCTCCAGAATGGCAGCGTAAAGCGTGCTTCGGAGCGAGTCACTTTAGGCGCGCGCATGCTGCGCCGTGGCGTCGACTACACCATCGATTACCCGTCCGGCACCATCTACCTTCAAGTTCCTTATCGTCCAGGCGACACTCTTAGAGTCACCTACCGCTACGACGAGAAGACCGGCAAGAAGGGCAATTTCGGTATGGGCGGCGGAGCCGATTCCGTCAGCGGATACACCTTCAACTTCTCTCAGGGCGCTGCGGCGTACCTCGGCTTGGGCTTGACAGAGCGCCTCGGCGACGGCACGGTCATGAGCTCCAATGTCTTCGGGCTCAACAACTCGATGGGCTTCCTCGGCGGCGGATCGCTCTCCGGCCTCTTCATGGTCGAAGACCGGCACCGCAACCAGAGCATGGACATGGTCACCGGCCGCAAGGGTCGATCCAATGTCAACGAAGGGCAGGGGCGAGCGATCGTCCAAAACCTGGCCACCAAGTTTGGTGGGGCACAGATCACCGGCTACTACCAGGACATCGATAAGAAGTTCACAGGCTTCCGATCCTTCGCCGGCTACGATCAAGCCAAGGTCAGCCAGTTCCAGAAGGAGCGAGGCCTCAAGCGATCAGCGCTTGGCGTAACTGGTCTCGGCTTCGCAGGGGGCACAGCCAGCACCGGCTTTGCAACAGTAGGCGACGCCAAAGGCTCGATCACACAGCGGTCCTTCGGTTCGCAGGTTGGCGGATTCAATTTCAACTTCAGCGGCCAGAAAGTCGACCAGGGTTTCTCAAGATTCAAGGATCTTGGCGCAAAGGACTGGAAGCAGCTTCAGAAAGAGCGCGGCATCGACCGGCAGCACATCACCGCAGGCCTCAATTTTGGCGGCGGAACAGCAGCGTACGACGCGCAGGCTGTCCGGACGGACTCCGGTTCGCTCTACCGCCGCAGCTTGACAGCTGAAATGCCCTGGATGAAGTTCAACTTCAACGACCAGCGCATGGACGACAACTTCGGTCGATTCAACGATCTCCGCAAGGAAGACGGCTGGAACGGCAAGCAGCTCGGCAGAGAGCGCGGCATCGCCCGTCAGAACTTTGGGTTCAGCTCCAACGCAGTCGGTGGTGCGTTCAATTTCAACAAGGGCGCCATCAAGACCGAAGACGGCAGCCTCGACTCCGTCGACGCAGGCTATGCGGTCGGTGGGCTCAACGTCCAGCACTCAGGCCGATTCATTGACGAGGGCTTCAATCGACTCTCGCACATCGGTGCAGACGTGGCATCGAATGTGAATTCGATCCTCAGCATGTACGGGCCCGGCATCAAGCCGCACAAGTCCGACACCAGCGGCTTTTATGCCTCCTCTGGACTTGACAGAAGTCTTTGGCGCGCATCGTACGACATGGGCGAGGGCGCCGCGGCGTCTTTCCAGACACTCGGTATTGACGGGCAGAACGGCGGTGTTCGGCAGGACCGATTCGCTGCAAACACAAAGAACGTGACGTTCTCTCTCACAGAGCAGCAGACTGACGACGAATTCAGCGAAATCAGCCATCTGATGCACAGCGAGAGGCTGAGCCGCGGCTCGATCGCAGGCA
>JALGYA010000149.1 GCA_029824475.1 Fimbriimonadia bacterium
CCGGCGTAATCAGAGTTGAACGCGAAGCCAGTCTCGATGTCCCCGAAACTGCAGGTAAGCGCACGGCCGGGCTCAGCGGGCTGGAACATGCCCTCGAAGAAATCAGGCATGTCTTCGCCTTGAAGATCAGCTAGTTGGTCCTCGTAGGCTACCATGTAGTACGACTCGACGTCCTGCTGCCAGTTATCTGCCTCGGGCAGCTTGCCATCGTTATCCTGGGCATAGTCAACCAGAGCGGTATGCACCAGCTGCGCGTTCAGCATGCAGCTCGACATGCCGCCGAGCCCCTTCACAACCTTCTTGCCCATGAAGTAGACGCCTCCCCCACAAATGATGCACAGCAGGCCAAAAACGCTGATGATGATGATCAGGACGGAAGAGGTTGAAGTGCTCTTCTTGCCGCCCGGAGGCGGAGGGGGTGATGCCATTCCCATAACTAGAGTTTACCAAGGCAGGCTAAACTGGGATGCAGCAGTTATGCCTCGGCCCCAGATTCCCTCCATCGACAGCCTCCTGGCGCATCCCGACCTCGCGGATGCCCCAGCTAGGCTGGCGGTTCAAGCCGCTCGGCTTGCAGTCGATCAACTTCGGCCCGAAGCGCTGGCAGGAAAAGACCTAGTGATCGACGATTTTGCGGCCTGCGCGAAGTCAGCTTTGATCCAGCTCACATCGATGCGCACCCGCCCTGCGATCAACCTCACAGGAGTCGTTCTGCACACCGGACTTGGGCGAGCCAGACTCGCAGATGCCGCCGCAAAGGCCGTTGCAGATGCAGCAGAAAGCCATGCCGTCGTAGAATTTGATCTGGAGACGGGCCAACGAGGCGACCGCCAAAGTCACGTCGAAGACCTGCTCTGCGAACTCACGGGAGCCCAGGCATCCCTCGTCGTAAACAACTGCGCTTCCGCCGTCCTGCTCACGCTAACTGCTATGGCAAAAGACAAAGAGGTCATCCTCTCCAGAGGCGAGATGGTCGAAATCGGCGGCTCATTCCGAATGCCCGACATCGTCCGAGCCAGCGGATGCCGCCTCGTCGAAGTCGGCTGCACCAACAAGACCCACCTCAAGGACTACGCCGACGCCTGCACCGAAGAGACCGCCGCGTTCCTCAAGTGCCACCCCAGCAGCTACCAGGTAGTCGGCTTCACCGCCGCTCCCATTCCTGAACTCCTCGCCGAACTCGCTCACGACAGGAATCTCACCCTCATCGACGACCTCGGCAGCGGCTGCCTCGTCGACTCAACCAAGTGGGGCCTCCGCAAGGAAAGAACTTTGGCCGAAGCCGTGAAGTCTGGCGCCGATGTCGTCCTCGCAAGCGGCGACAAGCTGCTTGGAGGTCCCCAGGCCGGAATCATCGTCGGCAATGTATCCGTGGTGAAGAAGATCGCAAAACACCCTCTTGCCAGAGCCGTCCGCATCGACAAGCTCACTCTCGCAGGCCTCGAAGCAACCCTCCGTCTCTACCGCGAGGGCAGGGAAGACGAGATCCCGATCTGGCGAAGCCTCGGCCGCAGCGACGAGTCCCTCCGTTGGGCCGCCCGAAAGATGGCAGGTGCCTGGAGCGGCCAGGCCGACGTCGTCCGCGCGGACTCCCGCATTGGCGGCGGTTCGCTGCCAGGCATGGTTGTTCCGACATGGTGTGCCAGCATCGTGCCCAATTCTGCTGACAAGTTGGCCAGAGCGCTGCGCCAATCATCGCCAGCCATCGTAGGAAGAATCGAGGGGGGCGCAGTCCTCCTCGATCCAAGAACTGCCGAGGCAGATGAAATCCAAGCCGTCTGCCGCAAGCTCAAAGAGCTTTCAAAATGAGTCGAACAACTGAAAACGACCTCTTACGAGGTGTGCTGGGGGAGATTGACAAGAAGGACCGTGGTGCCAGCCAAGCCTTCTCCCGATCCTCTGTCTACGCCGTCGCAGCTATAGAGAAGCTCGGCGGTTCTGATGAAGAACTGCGCCTGGCGGTGATGTTCACCCACCTCTGGCCCCTCAACGCCCTCGATCTGTCCGGAGAGTCAATCGTGAATCTTCAGGCGCTCGCCAAGGATGCAGATCTCGACGATCAGACGCTCCTAGCCCTCCGTTTCATGGGCCTCGGTATGCCCCTGGAAAAGCTCAAGCTCATCCCAGAGGGGCACTCCAGCTTCACGCAGGAAGAGCTCTTCGACAAAGACCGCCTCACGCTTGAGGACATGGCCGCCACGATCATGGAGTCCTTCCAGTTCTTCCTTGCCCTCCAGGATCTCCAGGACCTGGACAAGGCGCTCGCCACAGTCAACAACCTCCTCCTCCGAGAAGCCCTCCGCGAAACCGCCCCCCTCATCCAGCCTGTCGAAGGCTAGTCCGGTTCCCCCTCCTCCATTTTTGCGAAGCGAAATGGAGGAGGGGGCTAGGGGGTGGAGGTTCTTTGGATCGGCCTCTCCCCCGCTTCGGGCGGGGGAGATTTGAGAGGGAGGGTCCGCCAAAGAAGGCTGCCATAAGCAGCGTTCGACGTGGATGGCGAGCGAAGCGAGCGGTCTGAACGCAGACTGCTGGGCCACGGACTGAAACTGGCGTTGCCGTCAGTTGTTCCGGCTGGAAGCCAGCCCCCACCTAACCTCCCCCACCCTTCGTGGGGGAAGGATCAATCTCCAATCCAACTACCCAACAGAAACCAGCTTCACATCCAGATAATACGGCCCGCGATTTTTTCCGTCCTCGCCAATCAGCCAACCCTGCAGCTTCCGCTTACCGGCCTCGAGCCGAACATAGTAAACAACCTCAACCGCCCCAGCCTCTACAGGCTTCGCCCAGGATTCAGCGCCGATCCGAAGCTCAGACCGAACCGCCCTCAAAGGCACTCCAGCCTCCGCTGGCACCTGCATCAGCCGCAGCTCATAAAGTCCGGTCCGCCGGACATCAACCATCCAGCTGCCAGATGCAGGCCGGAACTCCCGGGCGTGAATCTGATGGTACGCATTTCCTGGATGATCCATGAACCAGTCGTGCGCGTAGAGCCGCAGCTCTGGCATCTCCTTCGCGCCGATCGGCAGCCACGCAATGTGCGCAAACTCAGGCTTCAAACTCTCCCAATACACCTCATACCGCCGTCTCAACTCAGCAACAACACCTGGGTTCTCGCCCGCTACATCAGTAGTCTGACCGGGGTCAACAGACATGTCATAAAGCTCCGCTCCATTGATCATCCGCCACCGCTTTGTCACGACCGCACTCGACTTCCATTTGCGCGGCTGAATGATACGCTGCGAATCGATGAACAGCGTCCGGCTATAGGATCGCGTCTCACCCCGAAGCATCCAAGATATGTCCTGCCCATCCAACTCATGCTTGGGTGAAAACGGAACTCCAGTCAGCGAAGTCAGCGTCGGCAGAACATCCAGATGCGCGGTCAGCTGGTCGACATCCACGCCGCCGCCCAGACCTCCGGCCGGCCAACTCACAAAGAACGGCACCCGGTGGCCGCCATCATAGTGCGACCCCTTCTTGAACCGCATTCCAGCGTTGAATCCTTCTGCTCCCGATGCCCCCGCAGAGCCATTGTCGGTCATGAATATGAAGATCGTGTTCTCCGCCAGACCCTTCTCCTGCAGATATTCACGAAGCTGGCCAACGTTGTCGTCGATGTTCGCGATCATCCCGTAGAAGCTCGCCCGCGGCTCCTGTATGCCCTGGTCCAAGTACGGCTTTTTCCACTCATCCGGACAGAAGTAAGGCGCGTGCGGAGCATTCGTGGAAATGTACGCAAGAAACGGCTCATCACCAACAGAAGAGATGAATTTCTCGGCCTCCTCAAAGAACACGTCCGTGCAGTAGCCCTTGAACGGCTTCGGCTCGCCGTCAACATAGTACGTGTCGTCAAAGTAGTCATTGCCCCAAAAATCAGGCCCTTGCGTAATCCCACCTCCCTTGTGCACGACAGTCTCTTGGAAGCCTCGATCATTCGGCCGGTATGGCCAGTTGTCGCCCAAATGCCACTTCCCGAACATGCCTGTCCGGTATCCAGCATCCGCGAAGACCTCCGCCATGGTCTGCTCCTTCAGGTCCATGATCGACCGCCCATTAATCGTATGCCACACACCAGCTCTCAGGTTTGTCCGCCCAGTCATCAGCGCAGATCTGGTCGGCGCGCAGGTCGGATTAACGTGAAAATCGGTCAGTCGCACCGACTCAGAATGTAGGACGTCCAAGAAAGGCGTCCGGAGAACATCGTTGCCATGCGCAGAGATATCGCCATACCCCTGGTCATCCGTCATGACCAGCACGATGTTCGGCCGGGCAGGCTTCTCCGCAGCGGCCACTCCAGCCAAAACCAGCCCAGCTGACACCAAGAGGCAATGAGACGATCTCATAGGCACTAGTTAACCACACTCGAAGCGCCCCGGGGTAGATTCGCACTCATGTCGAAGATCGATGCACTGAAGCAGCGCCTTTACGACCTCAATGCGATAGGCAGCGCAAACGCCATCATGGGATGGGATCAGCAGTGCCTGATGCCCCACGGCGGAGCACCCGCCCGAGCCGCACACCAGGGAATCCTCAGCCGCATCCAGCACGAGATGCTCACCTCCGATGAGACCCGCCGTCTCCTCGAAGACGCGACGGCAGAAGCTGAGTCAGCAGAGGACAAAGCCCTCGTCAGAATCGTCCAGCGTGACCTCGATCTCTCCTCAAAAATCCCCGCCGAACTGGTTGAAAAGCAGTCACGCCTCGGCTCCGAAGGCCACGAACTCTGGGTGACCGCACGCCAGAACAACGACTTCGCCTCCTTCGCTCCGACTCTTGAGGTCATGTTCGACCTCGCGAAAGAGCAGGCCGAATACCTCGGCTATGAGGACCACATTTACTCCGCACTCTTCGACCTCTACGAAGAAGGAGCAGTCAAGGCAGATGCCGATCGAATGTTCGACGGCATCCGAGGCCCCCTGGTCCAGCTTGTCAAAGACATCAAGGACTCCGGTGTCCAGCACGACGACTCCTTCCTCCACAGCGACTGGAAAGATCAGGATCAGCTCGACTTCACCGCAGCGTTGGCAAAAACCGTCGGGTTCGACTTCAATAGAGGCCGACAAGACACAGCCCCGCACCCTTTCTGCACCGGCTGGTCAGTCGGCGACATCCGCATCACCACGCGGTGCCAGGAATTCCTCGGATCCGCAATCTTCGGCACGCTCCACGAAGCCGGCCACGGCATGTACGAGCAGGGATCACCCATGGCATGGGATCGAACTCCTCTCGCGGGCGGCGTCTCCCTCGGCGTCCACGAAAGCCAGTCCCGCACGTGGGAGAACATCGTCGGCCGCAGCAAAGCGTTTTGGACTCACGTGCTCCCACAGCTGCAGCAGGCTTTCCCCGCCACAGCGGGCGTCGATCTCGACACCTTCTACAAGTCGGTCAACCGCGTTGAGCCTAGCCTCATCAGGGTCGAAGCAGACGAGGTCACCTATAACCTCCACATCATGATCCGCTTCGAGCTGGAGTGCGCGCTGCTCACCAATGAGCTCGCGGTCAAGGATCTGCCCGATGCCTGGAATGCCAAGTACGAGGAGTACCTCGGTATCACCCCCGACAGCGACTCGAACGGCTGCCTCCAGGATGTCCACTGGTCAGGCGGAATGGTCGGCTACTTCCCGACATACTCCATCGGGAACGTCCTCAGCTCCCAAATCTGGAAGGTCCTCGCCAACGATCTCGGCGATGTCGACGCGCTCATGGCAGCAGGAAATTTCGAGCCGATTCTTGAATGGCTGATCGACAACGTCTACAGCAAGGGATCAAGCCTCAAGCCCGGTGATCTCATCCAGCAGGTCACTGGCAAGCCCCTCGGCCCCGAGGACTACCTCGACCAGATCACGACCAAATACAGAGCCGTCTACGGCCTGTCTTAAACAGCACTTGGGGCGGCATCTCGCCGCCCCAAACTGTGCTTAGTCATTGAACTCATAGTCGCGTTCAACTCTGCCGTCTGCCCACAAGACGTTGCCACTATTTCTTCCGTGTGACGTCATCCACTCTGATCTGCCGGCAATCTTAACGGTCCAGAGGTTGTCTGCAATCAGAGCCTGGTCTTGAGGAGATTCAATCTCCGACAACTTCACGCCAACTCCGTCAGGCAGCATGTCGCTGTTTGACGCGAGGCTTGGGCTTATTGCGTACGAGGAGTCCACAAAGTCGTGCAGGAACCCTGAAAACTGAGTCCCTGCATGCTTATCGAGCGGACACCAAGCCTCCTCTGACTCAACGCCATAGGCCTCCAGCGACTCGAAAAAGCTGCCGGGCCGAGAGGTCAGCCCCTGGCCTGTGCGGGGATAGTACGGAATCCTCCCGTCCGAATCTGCCGCGTAGATTGAAACTGCCGCCCCTATCGAGCGCAGGTTCTCAACGCAGCTGGAGACATGGCTTCCTCGGACGGAGCTAAGCGCCGTCCAGCCCAACATACAGCCAAACGCGCCGCAGCCCAACAGGGCTGCGGTCGATCCAAGTGTTGCTTTGAGGCTCTTCACGTGCTATGCCCCTATAAACAGGCTTCCTTGGTGAACGTATTGGAGGTTCTGAGATTGCTGCAGGCTGCGTCAAAGTACACATATCTTGTGCATGTGACGTCCGAACATTCTGGCGCTCCGGGCTGGGTGCACTTATCTTCTCCGACAGAGAGGACTTTGAAGCTGCCGGGTCCCAGTGGGTTCCCAGTGCAGGCCTCCAGGCAGGCATCCTTCGTCGCGTCGCAAGGCGCGGTCGCGCCTAGCATGTTGCCCAAAATGGAGGCAGTCGTCCCCGTCTTGGAGCAGTAAGAGCCCGGCGTCGGAGTAGGATCGACCGGACTGTTAGAAGCCGAGAAGCCCATGCCTCCTACAAAAAGGCCGGAGAGAATTGAAACGGCCGCTGCTGCGGCATGTGTTTTCATCATTCGTTTTTCCTCGAGATCCGAGTTCATCGGCTCTCCCCTCTCAGGAGAGGGCAGAGGAAAAAGGCAACCGCCCACCAAAGAAAAACCAAAAAAACTTTTCTCAACCGGATCAGTCACGGGCCAGAAGCGTCTCTGTATACTAAGAGACCACCGTGCTGACCAGCATCGCTCCTGCTATCCTATTGCTCGCCTCGACAGGCGGCTGGCAGGTTGTCGAGTCCAGCCAAGACGGATTCTTCGTTGCCCTCCCCGGCGATTACCATCGCGAAACCGAGCGCGTCGACCTAGGCGGTGAAGCAGCCGAGAGGGTCATCCTCTCAACCGCAGTCGACGAAGCCCAGTTCGAAGTCAGCTTCGTTGATCTTCCGGAAAAAATCCTAGAGGACCGCGATGCAGACGAAATCCTAGACGCCGCGCGCCTCGGCTCGAAGACGATGGACCGCATGCAGATCACTCGCATCTCACGCCTCACCATCAGCGGCTGCACCGCCCAGCGATTCCGCGTCACCATCCCCAAAGTCGGCGTCATCCATCACCAAGTCGTCCTCTGGGGAAACCGCCTGTGCCACCAAGTCGTAGTCGCCCCCCGCGGCGATGACCACATCGCCGACATCCGCCGATTCTTCGACTCCTTCACTGCTCCAAAAGCCGCTAAGGTCTAGCGCTCCCGCTTGCAATTCTCGTGTGCCATGGACAGGCGCTCTCAGCGTTTGTCCGTGCTCCCCAAGAGCCCGCTGGT
>JALGYA010000150.1 GCA_029824475.1 Fimbriimonadia bacterium
TCCAATCCGGTCATATGCTCGTAGTAGTACGGCTTCTCCGGAAGGTAGCTCAGCTCCTGGTGCGTCGCGATGTCGCCAACGTCCTTTCCGAGGACTGAGGCTTCGCCTTGGCTGGCATAGATGATGCCCAGCAGGATCTTAATGGTCGTGGTCTTCCCAGCACCGTTGGGGCCGAGGAAGCCGAAGATCTCGCCGCTCTCAACCTGGAGATCCAGGTTCTTTACGACGTCTTGCGGACCAGACTTGGTTTTGTAGGTCTTGTATAGACTCTTGGTTTCGATTGCAAGGCTCAAGTGGCTCTGCGCCTCCAGCAAAAAATGCGCGCCAATTCTACCGGCACGCCATCAGCAGCCGACCACGAAGGGCCCGCCACAGAAACCAACACCAGCAGTCAGCGGTTCGTTCCCTCATTTCGAATCAAATTCGCGAACAGCGGCAATAAAGTCGCTGATCTTCGCCCGATCCTTAACTCCGGGAGCCGATTCAACTCCAGAACTCACGTCCAGCCCAAAGGGCCGAACAGCCTGAATCGCATCGGCAGCATTCTCCGGCGCAAGTCCGCCAGCAAGTATCACCGGAAGAGGAGACCGTTTCACGATCTCCTCCGCTAAGTGCCAATCTGCCCGCTCGCCTGTGCCGCCGAATGCCGACGGGGAGTATGCGTCAATCATCAGTCTCTTTGCCATGCCAGCCTGCGCGAAGCAGGCTTCCGCCTCATCCAAACTCCTCGGACGAATCGACGCGGTCACCGCCAGACCACACTCCGGCACTGGTGCAATTGCCTGCACAACATCGAAAGGCGAGAGGTCAATCTCGAAGTAATTGCCAAAAACCGCCGTTTTTGGCACCGGCGATTCGAGGCCCGATATCCAATCAATATCGTTCGGGCTCAAACCGCGCGGGCTGGTCGGCTCAAATATGAAACCGATCGCATCCGCCCCGCACTCGATCGCCCACTCAGCGTCCTCAGGCCTCGTCAGCCCGCAAATCTTGACCCAAGTCACCAGCCCATCAACTCCTTCACCTTCGGCTGAATCTCTGGGCTCCTGCAAAAAGCAGTGCCGATCAAAACGGATCGCGCACCCAGCCCACCGACCCTGGCGACATCTGCCGCAGAATGCAGCGCTGACTCACTCACGGCAATAGCGTGATCTCGGATCATCGGCAGAATCTCCTCAGAGTGGCTCAAGTTGACTTCAAAAGTCGTCAAGTCTCGGTTGTTGACGCCAATCAGATCAGCCCCCATCTCCAAAGCCATCTCGGCCTCGACCGGCGTGTGGACCTCAACAAGGACGTCCATCCCCAACGCCCTAGCTTCGCCTTGCATGTCCGCCATTTCGGCCAGCCCCAGCTTAGCAGCGATCAAGAGGATTGCGTCCGCCCCCATAGCGCGAGCCTGAAAAACGTGATAGACATCCGCCGTGAAGTCCTTTCGGATCACGGGAAGTGACACAGCCGCACGGCACGATTTCAAAAACTCTGGCGACCCCTGGAAGAACTTCTCATCTGTCAGCACGGAAAGGCAGTCGGCTCCCGCCGCTGCGTAGTCCGTCGCGATGGCCACCGGATCAAAGTCCTCCCTGATCACCCCTTTAACAGGGCTCGCTTTCTTAACTTCAGCGATCAAAGAGACCGGGTGGGGCGAAGCAGCAAGTGCCCGACCAAACCCACGAGTCGGGCTCGAGTCCTCTGCAGCAGCCCTCACTTCAGCCAAGGGCTGAGCGGCTTTGAGATGCACCAGCTCCTCATGCTTGTATTGAAAAATCTTGTCGAGAATTGTCATCCTGCCGGCTGCACCTTTGCGAGAGCCTCAAGGGTCTCCACTGCCTGACTTCCATCAACGGCTTCTTTCACCAGCATGGCGCCCTCCTTGAGTGAGCCAGCCACACCAGAGAGCATCACAGCGGCAGCGGCATCTGGCAGAGCGGCCATAAACCGAGGACTCGCAGAATTCGCGATCGCCTCCCGAAGGATCTCCGCATTCTCGTCTGCCGTTTCGCCCGGAGTCAAGCACAGATCAAGCTGCGGCTTGATACCAAAATCCTCTGGACTGAAACGCCCCTCAGTCACCACACCATCCTTGACCTCAGCGTACGCCGTATCTGCACACGGCGAAATCTCATCCATATCGTCCAGACCATGAACCACAAGCGCTCGCTCGCAGCCAAGCTCAGCCAGAGCCTCAGCCATTGGCCTGATCAGCTTGGGGTCGTACACGCCAATCACCTGCCGCGTCGCCCCAGCCGGATTCAGAAGCGGCCCAAGCTGATTGAATACCGTTCTCACAGCAAGCTCCTTCCGAACAGGCCCCACATGCCGCATCGCCGGATGGTGCGCAGGAGCAAACATGAAGCACAGCCCCGCCTTGTCCAGACACTTCTTAAGATGATCATACGAGCCGTCAAGCGAGACACCCAGCGCCTCCAAGACATCAGATGACCCGCACTTCGAGGTCACCCCGCGGTTCCCGTGCTTCGCGATCTTCGCCCCAGCCGCAGCAGCCATGATCGCCGCAGTTGTCGAGAGGTTAAAGGAAGCACGCCCGCCGCCGGTCCCGCACGTATCGACCAGATTCGAGTAGCCAAAGTCATGGCGGACACCCTCGCCACGCAGCGCTTCGACAAATCCAACCAGCTGTTCAGACTCAACACCCACGACACGAAGCGCCATCAAGGCGGCAGAAATCTGTGCCGGAGACGTCTCGCCTGAGACGAGGTCCTTCATCAGCCTTCGAGAATCATCCCTATTAAGAGAGTCCCGCGAAGCGAGCCGCTCAAGCGCCCAAGTGACAGCCATTAGGTCAGTGTACTGCCTGGCGTGCCCGGTGCGAGAGGTAAGATCGGCCCATGCTCGAGGGATTCCTCCCAATCCTCGTACTCATTGCTGTGGCAGCCCTGCTCTGCACGGTCATGGTCACCCTTAGCTGGGTGCTCGGCCCGAAAAAGAAGACCCCCTACAAGGCTGCAGTCTATGAGTGCGGCGTCGCCCCCTTTGGCGATGCCAACGAGCGAGTCCCCGTCAAGTTTTATCTCGTCGCGATCCTCTTCGTGCTCTTCGATATCGAAGTCGTCTTCCTCTGGAGCTGGCTCACCGTTTTCAAGAGCGGAACCACAGATCAGATGATCTTCAGCGGCGCGGCCGTCCTGATCTACCTTCTGCTCTGGATCCTCGGAGACGCCTACGCCCTGAAAGTCAACGCAATCGACTGGGACGAAGCAACTTCAATCGCGCCGGAAAAACTTCGAGACACACCGGCCTACTTCGAGTCCACTGAAGAAGCCGACGCAGGATTGAGCACAGTCGGAGGAGCCCAGTAGTGAGCGCAGCATCAGCCGTCGATCGATTCGACGTCGCAAGCCTCCAGCAGAAGTTTGGAGACGACATCCTCAAGGTGAAGGTCGAATCGGACGATGTCTTCGTCTGCGTAAACCGAAGCCAGATCGCCAAGGTTCTTGAGTTCCTCAAGACCGAGCCAGACCTCGATTACACATATTTCGTTGAGTGCCTCGGCGCCGACTACAGCACCTGGCCCCACCAGCGCGATCTCACTGAGCGCTTCGAGGTGATCTACAACCTCTACTCCGTCAAGCACAGAACAAGACTATTTGTTAAGGTCGGAGCGGACGACGGCCAAAAAGTGCCCACAGCCAAAAACGTCTTCCTCGGCGCCGACTACCCTGAGCGAGAGATCTGGGACCTGTTCGGCGTCGTCTTCGAGGGCAACGAGCAGACCGAACGATTCCTCCTCCCTGAGGACTGGTCCGGCCACCCGCTGAGAAAGGAGTATCCACTCGGCGGCGAGGACGTCACCTTCCACGAAGGCGCTGAGGGCCCCGCCATCGAAGACCTCCAGCAGCCGCACACAGGCGAAAGCTTCGAAGGCAAAACCAGCTCCCGCGACGTCTCCGGCCGCTGATTTTCCCCCTTTTCAAAAAGAAAGGGCACTGATTTCCGATCCGTTCGGTACAATTAACTCGGTATCTGGTCTGGCTCGCGTGAGCTGACTCTATTTTTTCGAGAAGAACTCCAATCTGATTTCCTGTTTGTCCAGGCGAAATTTCGCCTGATCACGCGTGCATTGCCAGATGATTGTTGGAGTTCTTAACTCATGAAAAAAGCATTCACGCTCATTGAGCTCTTGGTCGTCATCGCGATCATTGCAATTCTTGCAGCAATTCTCTTCCCTGTCTTCGCGCAGGCCAAATTGGCCGCCAAGAAGACCTCAGGCATCAGCAACATCAAACAGATGGGTACGGCTATGAACATCTATCTGGCCGATGCCGATGACCTCTTCCCCATGGGCTGGTCGATCCGATCGAGCGGCACCCACCGATTCTCTACGATTCACCCGACCCCTGCAGGCTCCATTGGAAACGGCTGGGACACACCGGAAATCATCGCCCAGACCAGAACTCAGTGGGCGAACTCCATTCAGCCCTACGTGAAGAACTGGGACATGTATGAAGCAACCGGGCAGACCGTTGCTCAGGTTCCTGGCGAAGTGTTCACGGGTCTGGTCAAGCCAGCCGACGTCGGACTCTCGTACAACGGCTTCCTCCACACCTACAGTGCTACGGCTGTTGATCTCCCCTCAACAGTTCCGCTGGTCTGGTCAGGTGTGGGCAGCATCAAGATGCGGGGCCGCTCGGCGGTCAACCCATCGATGTTCTGCCTCGGAACCGGCACCTGCCGATTCTCGCCGGGCGGACCGCCTCTCGACGACTTCGGTCCTGCCAACTACAGCCTGTTCTTCGGCTTCGGCAACTTTGAGCCAAGCTACAAGATCTGGACGTATGGCAGCGGTTCAAACGGTGGAGGAGTCGTCTACGCACGAACCGACAGCTCCGCCAAGTACCAGCGAGCAGGAACCGTCGAAGGCCCGGATCAGTGGCACCTCAGCGCCAATCGTGACCCGTATGCATTCCAGACCAACAACGGTCGGAACTTTGCCTACTGGGCCACCAACGATGGCGACTGCGAAAACCTGACCAACGACAACACCGGCGGCGGATACAGATACGTCTGCTTCTTCCGCCCCGACCGCATCAACTAATCAGCTTGATGCCGCCAGGCCCTGTGCACCGCACAGGGCCTGGCAAACCCCAATTTGGAGACACAACACTTGAATCTAAAATCACTCACAGTTTTGGCGCTCGGCGCTCTCTTCGCATTCGCCCTCACTGGCTGCCTCGGCGGCTCGGAAGGAGACGCTGACATCAACAACGATATCGGCACAGCCGCCACCTCCGACATCTCTCCCGAAAAGGGCGTGGAAGCCGGCGGCGGTGGAGGCGGGATGCCAGGACAAGGAACGGGCGGCGGCGGTGCCTCAGAAGCTGCGGCCGTCGAAACAGGCCCCGGCTAGGCGAGTGCCTCGGTGCAGTCTCTGCACCGAGGCCGACCGCCCCAAATCCCTCCCCCAAAACAAGACTCCAATGGTAGTATTGGGCCTGGTTCCAGTCAGCCCATGAGCACCACCGAGTTTAAGGCCCCGTCTTCGGCCACGTTCGAGCGCATCAGCGAGAACACCATGGTCGTCAACATGGGTCCGCAGCACCCTTCCACCCACGGTGTTCTGCGGCTGATCATCGAGCTCGAAGGCGAGACGATCGTCCAGTGCAAGTGCGTCATCGGCTACCTCCATACAGGTATGGAGAAGGAAGCCGAGTACCAGACGTACCACAAGTGCACGGTCATGACCGACCGGATCGACTACCTCAACGCCAACGGCAACAACCTTGCCCACGCGTTGGCGGTCGAAAAGCTCCTCGGGTGCGAGATCCCCAAGCGCGGCCAGTACCTCCGCGTCATGCTCGCCGAGCTGAGCCGAATCGCCAGCCACTGCATCTGGCTCGGCACCCACGCCCTTGACATGGGCGCGATGACCCCGTTCTTCTACATCATGCAGCAGCGTGAGATGGTCCTCGACATGTTCGAGATCTTCTCCGGCGTGCGCATGATGCCCAGCTGGATCGTTCCTGGCGGCCTCCGCGGAGACATGCCGGAAGAGTTTGAGACCCGGCTTCGCAAATTCCTGATCGAGTTCCCCAAGGAGCTGCAGGTCGTCGAGAACATGCTCGTCGAAAACCCGATCTGGAAAGAGCGAACTCAGAACGTCGGTGTTCTCTCAGCCCAGGAAGCTCTGGAACTCGGATGCTCAGGCCCGATCGCTCGAGCCAGCGGCGTCGCCTTCGACCTGCGAAAGTCCGCACCCTACTCCAGCTACGAAGACTTCGATTTCGACATCCCCGTCGGCAAAGTCGGCGACTGCTACGACCGCTTCCTCGTCCGCATCGCGGAAATGAAGGAGAGCTGCAAAATCCTCCAGCAGGCGATCGACAACCTCCCCAGCGGCCCCTACAATTCGGAAGACCGCAAAGCCACCCCGCCCCCGAAGGAAGAGATCGACACCTCCATGGAGTCGCTCATCCACCACTTCAAGCACTACACCGAAGGGTTCCACCCGGAAGTGGGCGAAGCCTACGCTGGAATCGAAGGCTCCAAAGGCGAACTCGGCTTCTACGTCATCAGCGACGGCTCAAACAAGCCCTACCGCTGGCACGAGCGGCCGAGCAGCTTCATGAACCTCAAGTCGCTTGAGGTCTTGGCTATAGGAAAGCTGTTGGCCGACGTGATCGCGATCATCGGATCAATCGACATCGTCCTAGGCGAAATCGACCGCTGATCTCACTTTACGTGATGATGCACTACGCCTAATCAGCAGCTTCGTCCTCTTCAACGCTCTCGGGTTCAGCACCTTCAGAATCGTCCGATCTGCCTCCCATAGGAACAAGACCGGGTACAACCAGTTCACGTCCTTCTGGATCATCCTGATTGAACGGTTCTGCAACTCTGTCCGCCTTCGGCTCTGTCGGCGCAGCCTGCTGGGACACTGGCTGACATGCTCCGATTACCAAGAGGGCCGCAATGACGAATGGAAGGAAAAGCTTCATCCGTCAGAGTGTATCTCAATCCAGGCAGTCCAAGAGAACTTGAGCTGGCAGACTACATGGATCCCCAAATTCCCACCTCAAATCGAGAAAGCCATAGGTTTTCCACATTTACGCGAATTTCTTCGAGGATATTCGTAATCAGCTTGCGATGACCTAGGACTTGCTGATATCCTGTTTGCAGTCGGGGCCATTGGGCTTCCGGATTTCTTTTGGGTCAACCATTTGGTAGGCCCGTTGGAGAATGTGCATTTATGAAAAAGCGCGCTTTTACATTGATTGAACTGCTCGTTGTTATCGCGATCATCGCGATCCTCGCAGCCATTCTGTTCCCCGTCTTTGCGCAGGCAAAGGTTGCCGCCAAAGGCGCAGCCAGCACCAGCAACGCAAAGCAGATTGCCCTCGCTTCGCTGATCTATGCAGCGGACTACGAAGATAAGCCGCCACTCGGCGCTATCATCGAAGAGCAGGACGCACCGTGGCAGGGCATCAAGCCCTGGAGCTACGTCATGCTGCCCTACATGAAGACGGCAAACCTGTTCCAGGACCCGCTTCACACTCCGTACAAGCCAGGCAGCTGGAATGATATCGACGGATATTCATTCTTCACACAGTTCGCCTATTCGTTGCAGATCCATGCCCCAGGCCTGTACTACGGTGGCCCTTATGTCAACTGGAAGACGATCAGC
>JALGYA010000151.1 GCA_029824475.1 Fimbriimonadia bacterium
CTGCTGACGGCGTAAGCAAACCCACTTCCCCGCTTAGCAGCCTCTTCGATGCGGGCCTCGGTGCTTGTCGGGGCCATCAGGAATATCCGGTCGATGCCTTGATTTGAAGCTGATTCTGACCAGTCGTCCGCCTCTTCGGGAGTCAGGTCAACAATGATGGCTCCGGATACGCCCGCGTCGCTGGCAAGCTCTGCAAAGTGGTCACCGCCCATGCGGTCAACTGTGTTGAAATAGCCCATCGCCACAACCGGGATGCTGAGGTTCGCCTTCTTGACTGCCTCAAAAACGGTGAGCGGAGTCACGCCTCTATCGAGCGCCCGCTGCGTGGAGGCCTGAATGGTTGGGCCGTCGCCAATAGGATCGCTGAACGGCACGCCGACTTCAATGATGTCTGCGCCAGCCTCCTCAATCGTCCGCAGGATTTCAGGAGCGGATTCAATCGAGGGATCGCCGATCGTCACGTACGCGACCAGGGCCTTCTCGCCACGGCTCTTCAGGTCTTCAAATTTCGATGCGATCGGGCTCATTCAGGCCCGTAGGATACTCGCCGCGTCACTTCACTCCAGGCTAATTGAGTCCAAGGAGCGGAAGAATCAGCGACGTAAGAGCCATCACAACGATGATCCCGATGATGTCGATCCATACACCTGCCTTGATCATCTGCTTTGCGCTGAGGTAGCCGGAGGAGTAGGCGATGGCATTTGGCGGAGTGCTGACGGGCAGCATAAACCCGAGCGAAGCCGCAATCGTCACTGCCAAGGCGGGCCCAATCGGGCTGATCCCTGCCCCTTGGGCAATGCCGATTACTATCGGCAGGATCGCGCTCACCGAGGCAGTGTTTGATGCCAGTTCGCTGGCTACGACGACCAGAATAACTGAAAACAGCGTCGTGAGGAAGACCGTTGAGCTGGGCAGGTTGAACGACCCCATCAGCCAGCCATCAAGCGATGTGGAAACGGCGCTCACGCCCTTCCCCATCGTCGCCGCCAGGCCGGATTCAAACATGGCTGCACCGAGCGCAAGGCCGCCACCGATGAGCATCACCGTTCCCCAGTCGATGTTCTTGGCCTGAATCCAGGTGAGAACACGTCCCGACTCGGTCCCTTTGACCGGGATGATGAAGCAGAGCGCCAGGCCTATCAGGGCCGCAGCTGCGGAAGTAAGCCGCTGATCCAAAGCTTGGACGAATGCGTGGTCCTTTCCCTTGATCATGGCTGCGATATCCGGCAGAAGCCACATCAAGAGAACCGCAAAAAAGATCCCGATGACTGTCTTTCCAGCTGATGAAAGCGGGCCAGGGCTTTTCTGAATATCGATGTTATCCGGCAGTTCAATATCAGCATTTCGCAGGTGGATCAGCTTCAATACAGACCAGCCGATCAGGAGCATCGTGATCGAAATCGGCATCGCGAAGAGCATCCACTGACCGAACGAGATGTTGATTCCCGTCTCCTGCGCGATCATTCCCAGCCCAATAGCATTCGGCGGGGTCGAAACCGGCGTGCCAACCGCAAAACTCGCCCCCCAAGTCAGCATCAACAGCATCGCCGGAGCCAGCTTCGAGTCCGCCTTGTCGTGCCCGACCGCCTTGAGCAGACTCAGCACGATCGGCAGCATCATCGCTGTTGTGGCTGTGTTGCTGATAAACAGCGAAAACGTGAGACACACCGCTCCCACGGCTAGGATCAGGTTCGCAGGGCTCTTGACCACCCACTTCTTGCTGAGAATCCAGCGCGCGATCCGCTCGTGAACTCCGTTGACTTCAAAGGCCTTGGCCAGCACAAAGCTTCCGATGAACAGCAGGATCACGGAGCTGCCGAACTGGGAGAAGACGCTCTTCTGGCTGATTCCCCCGACGACGACCAGCATCGCGGCGGCCAGAAACGCTGTCACGGTCAGCGGCAGCGCCTCAGTCACCCAAAGCGTCACCGCCAGACCAAAAACCGCTGCCACCGCTGGCTGTGAATCCGGCAGCCCGCCGACATCGCAGGCTACGAACACAAGGACGCCAACGAGGACGGCGACCAAAACCTTCCAAAGGCTGTTGTCAGCCGGCTTGGTCATCAGGGAAAGACCCTTCGCCCTTCAACGTACGTGGAGGTCGGCTTGACATCAGCCCACACAACATCTGGATCGAACAAGGAGTAATTGAGAATCACAAAGTCCGCCCGGAATCCTGCAGCAATCTGCCCGATCTCATCTTCCCATCCCAGAGCGTAGGCACCACCCGACGTGTACGCCGTCAGCGCCTCACCGACAGTGATGGAATTGCTGGTCTGCCACAGATTTCCGGCAAGAGTTCGCCCCGTTACCGCAGCCTCGATCCCGAGGAACGGATTCGCAGTAACCACGGGCCAGTCGGAGCCAAAGGCCAGCACGCCGCCAGCATTCAAGATCGTCTTGTACGCATAGCTCGACTTGGAGCGCTCTGCACCAATGTACTCCTCCGCATAGCGGCCGTCATCGGCCTTGTGGAAGGGCTGCATCGAAGCGATTACTCCTAGCTCGCCAATCCGATCAATATCCGCTGACAGCATGTGCTGCGCATGCTCCAGTCGCGGCCTCGCAGCCCTTACGTTTGGAAATGCCCGGTCAAATACGTTGATCAGCTCATGATTCGCACGGTCACCAATCGCGTGCCCGATCAGCTGGAGCCCCTGCTCAGCCATCGAGTCAGCCAGCTTGTCCACCGTGCCGTTCGTAAAGCCGGGCATCACCAAGCCTCGAATCGGCCCGTCTGCGGGGCCGCCAACGAAGTCCTCCGTCATGTAGGCGGTCCGCGATCCAAGAGTGCCATCCATGAAGATCTTCACGCCCTTGGCTTCGACCCAGCCTGGCTTGCCTTCAAAGCTGCCAAGCCTAGCGGCGCTCCGCACGCCGGTTGATGAGTAGATGCCAAACCGAAGAGTCTGGCCCTCGCCAAGACCCATGTAGAGCGGAAACGCGCCGGGACTGGAGATCTCAGAGACAGCTGTGATGCCGAGGCTGTTGACGTGCTTGATTGCCGCCTGCAGATTGCTCTCTGCGCTGGCGGCGCTGGAATTCCTAACATAGCGTCCAACAAGCCCCTTCGCTGTCTCTCGCAGAATTCCAGTCGGCTCCCCGGAGGACGTGCGGACAATTGTGCCGCCTTCAGGATTCTCAGGCCCCTCCTTCGTGATGTTCCCCATCTTGAGGGCGGAGCTGCTTGCTACCGCGGAGTGGCCGTCCATGCGTGACAGATAGACCGGGCGGTCTGGGACGGCCTCGTCCAGCCATTCCTTTGTAGGCTCGGTCTTGTCGGCCCAACTCTCTGTGGACCATCTACCACCCGTAATCCACTCCAAGTCTGGATTAGCCTGAGCGTATTCACGAAGGATGCGGATGAAGTCATCCTTATCCTTGGCCAATCTGAGCTGGACTTGGCTGAGGCTCGCCCCTCCGCCGAGCATATGGATATGGGAGTCGATCAAACCTGGAATGACGAGGCTTCCCTTGGCATCAATCCGCTCCGTGTTGGACGAGATCAGCCCAGGCTTGAAGTCGCCTACGTAGGTGAACCGACCGCCAGCGACGATTGCACTGGATGCGAATCCGACCCTATCAGGAGACCAGATTCTGGCGTTCTCAATTGAGAGGCTGGCCGACTGCAGACTGACAGCAGCGGCGAGGAGGCAGATCATGCCTCTATTCTGCCAGGAGATGAGGCAGAGTTAGACGCCGTCGACTTTCTTTTTCGTCGGCTGCTCAGGAGTGAAGGGCTTGCCGAGTAGGGCCTTAAACTTGTCCTGCTGGTCCTTCGTCATCGCCTCATCCAGGAACGTCTGAAAGCTGTCTGAAAGCTTCAGCACAGCCGGCTCAATCTTCTTGCCCGCAGCTGACATCTCTTTTTCAAATTCGCCCTGGAATTTGAGTGCCTCAGCCTGATCCTTCGGCTTAAGGGCCTTGTACTTCGCGACGATTGGATTGAATGCGGCATCTTCCAGCTTCGCAGCATCTTTGCTGTTGTCAGCGTATTTCTTCCTGATCTTCTCAAGCTGAGCGTCAGAGATTGAAACTTTCTTGGCGACCTTCTCATCGAGCAGTGCCATGGGCCCAGCCTGCTGGAGGCTGATTTCACGCAGGCGACCGGTCTGCCACTTGCTCAGCTCCTTCATGACCTTCACCTTCATCTGGTCAAGCAGTCCTTCCTGCTTCTTCGCCATGTCCTGCGTGGCCTGGCCAGTTCTCACCTGCGTCTCGAGTTTGCCCTGCTCTGCATTGAACCAGTCAGCATGCTTGTTCATGTTGAACTTCTGGATCGGCTGAATATTGAGCTCCTTCTGGATCTCCGGGTCCTGCAGGATCAGGATGTTGCAGGCGTATCGGTCGAACTCGATGTCCTGGTCCGCCCATGCTCCACCGGCGGCCATCGTGAGGGCCGCTATCCCGATCAGTGATCCTGTCAATCTGTTCATCAATCTTCCTGCTGTCTAAGAACTTAACGATCCGCCGCTGCCAGGTGTTACCCAACCTGGGCCGCAGGGACCTTATCCTGGGGCTTCCCAGCCGCCTCCAGCTCACCTATCAGCTCGATTTCGATGTCAAAAAGCGTGTCTTTCATCTTCTGGGCGAACTCACGTGTGAACGCGACCCGATTGAGCAGCACCACAGGCTGGGAGTCGGATTCAATGAAATGGAGAACAACCTCGCAGCTGCCCGGTGAACTCTCGATGAGTGACTTCATTTTGAGAAGCTGGGGCTTGGTTGCGCGCTTGATCCGAACGATAATCGTCGCCTCGACCGAAGGATCGATCGACTCCATGATGTCGGTGGCTTGAGGCATCGGCTTGATCTCATGGACACGCACTTCAGCTGGCCTCTCTACGCCGCCAAATCCCTCTCGGTTAGAGACGCTTCCGGTCACCACGACCACGGCGTCCTTTTCAAGCACGCTGCTGAACTTCTCGTAGCTCGATGGGAAGACCATGCACTTGGTCTGGCCGGTGAAGTCTTCAATGATCACTTCAGCCATGCGGGCTCCTTTCCGCGTGATGATGTTCCGCAGCCCAGCGATGATCCCGGCAAGCTTTACCTTGGAGTCTGGGGCCAGCTCTTGGATTTGGGTGCAAGTGTTGCCGGCGTGGGTGCTGAGCGTCCGCTCCAGCCCCCTCAGCGGGTGATCTGAAACGTAGATGCCCATCGCCTGCTTCTCTCCTGCGAGCAGTTCGGTTCGGCCCATCTTCTTGCTTTCCGGGAGCGTGGGGAGGGTCGCATCACCGTCGTCACCACCACCATCAAACAGCGAATCCTGCCCGGTCATCTTCGCCCGGACGGCCAGGTCCGCATAGGAGAGCGCCGGTTCAAGGTGATCCAACAGCGTCTGGCGATTCTTGTTGATCGAAAGCAGCGCTCCCGCCTTGATCAGTGCTTCCAGAGAGCCCTTGTTCAGGCCATGCGGGCGGATTCGCTCCGCGAATTCATAGAGGTGCTCGAAGGGGGCTTCATTCCGCTCCTCGATGATCCCTCGTACCAAGCCTTCGCCGACGCCCTTGATTGCACCAAGCCCAAACCGTATCGCCTTCGTGCCCTTCTCCTCATCCATCGTGAAGTCGACAGTGGAGCAGTTGACATCAGGTGACAGGACGGGAATCTTCTTGCGACGGCACTCTTCGATGAAGATGATAACGCGGTCTTCCTTCTCACGGAAGGAGCTGAGCAGAGCCGCCAGATACTCCTCAGGATAGTTGGCCTTGAGGTACGCCGTCTGGTACGCGAGGAATGCGTAGCAGACCGAGTGAGCCTTGTTGAAGGCATAGCCTGCGAACGGCAGAAGAAGCTCCCAAACCTTGTTGGCCGTATCTTCCGTGACATTGTTGTCAACACATCCCTGGAAGAACTCAGGCTTCATCTCGGCCATTATCGCTTCGTTCTTCTTACCCATCGCCTTGCGCAGGAGATCCGCTTTACCGAGCGTGAAGCCGGCAAGAGCGCGGACGAGCATCATCACCTGGTCCTGGTAGACGATGACACCGAACGTCTCCTCCAGGATCGGCTCCATCGATTCGTGCAGGCAGACGGGCTTTTCCTCGCCAAACTTGTTGGCGATGTACGTGGGAATCTGCGCCATCGGTCCAGGCCGGTAGAGCGCGATCATAGCAGCAAGCTCGCGGATGTTCTGCGGCTTAAGCTCCATGATGTTGCGCTGCATCCCGCCAGACTCAAGCTGAAATACGCCCGTGGTGTCGCCCTTTCCGAGCATCTCAAAGCTCTTGGCGTCGTCGAGCGGAATGTTATAGATCCCGCCGTTCAGAACGGGATGATCAGCAAAGAGTTTTTCCTGATCGCCGTCGTCAGCGAGGCCTTCACGGATCGTCGCGATGCACCGTGAGAGCACGGTCAGGTTGCTCAGGCCGAGGAAGTCCATCTTGAGCAGGCCAAGCTTCTCGAGAATCCCCATCTCGTAGGCGGTAATAGCCTGATTGTCGCTGCCGCGATAGAGCGGAATGATGTTCTGCAGCGGCTCTTTCGCGATGACCACGCCGGCTGCATGGACACCAGAGTGCCTTGACAGTCCTTCGATGGACTGCGCAGTCTCAACAAGCTGCTTGTTTCGAGGGTCGTTGCCGACCATCTGCTTGAACTCACCGACCTCACCTAAGGCTCGCTTGATCGACCAGCCAGGGCCGGTGGGAATCGCTTTGCAGAGGAGATCCGCCTCACGCGGCTCATAGCCCATGACGCGGGCAGAGTCTCGGATTGCTGCCTTCGGGCCGAGAGTTCCAAACGTGACGATCTGAGCGACTCGCTCCTTGCCGTACTTCTCAGTAACCCACTTGATCACTTCGTCACGGCGGCTGTCCTCGAAATCCATGTCGACGTCGGGCATCGACACGCGCTCTGGATTGAGGAATCGCTCAAACGTCAGACCGTAGTCGATCGGATCGACATCCGTGATCCCCAGTGTGTAGGCGACCAGAGAACCGGCAGCAGAACCACGAACTCCGAAGGCGATGTCTTCGTGGCGGGCGTAGTTTGAGAACTCTCGAACAAGAAGGAAATACGCATCGTAGCCTGTCTTGCCGATGACATCAAGCTCGAAATTCAGCCGCTCCCAGGCTTCATCATCCGGATTCTTGATCCGGTCTGGCAGCCCCTTCTCCGCAAGATGTCTCAGGTAGGAGGCAGACGTGTGGTCGCCTTCAAGATCCGGCTCCGGCATCATTGCCCGCTCGCTGCCGAGCTTGAGATCGACCATGTCGGCGATCATCAGCGTGTTCTCGATCGCCTCCGGATGATCAGGGAACAGCCCGGCCATTTCAGCGCGAGACTTGATGTACTCCTCGCCCTGGAATTTCATCCGGTCCGTTTCAGCGATTTCACGCCCGAGGCCGATGCAGAGCAGCACGTCATGCGGCTCAGCATCTGACTTGCATAAGAAGTGAGCGTCGTTTGTCGCCGCGATCGGCAGATGCAGCTCTTTGGCGATCTTCAGCAGCTGCTCGTTGCAGTGCCTCTGCAGAGGGATTCCGTGGTCCTGCAGCTCAACAAAGTAGCAGTCGTCATCGAAGATCTCCTTGTACATCCCCGCGGTGTACTGTGCCTTGTCGTAGTCGCCATCAGCCAGATATCGGTTG
>JALGYA010000152.1 GCA_029824475.1 Fimbriimonadia bacterium
GCGCGAGCGGACAAGACGCTCTTTTCTTTCGAAATTCTGCCCCCAAAAAAGGGGCAGTCGATCGATGGGATCTTCCAGACCGTCGAGGCGCTGCTTCCGTTCAATCCGAGCTTCATTGATGTCACTTACCACGCGACTCAAGTCATCGAGAAGCAGAACACCGATGGCTCGTTCATCAAGGTGCCGGTGCACAAGCGGCCCGGCACACTTTCGGTCTGCGCCGCGATCAAGTACAAGTACGGCATCGACACGGTTCCACACCTGATCTGCAGCGGCTTCAGCCGCGACGAGACGGAGGACGCACTAGTCGAGCTCAGCTTTCTTGGCATAGACAATGTCATGGCGCTGCGCGGTGACCCTGTCGGAGGAGACTCCAAGTTCACGCCAGCAAGCGGTGGGCATTCGTACGCAATCGACTTGATCCGCCAAGTCTCTGATCTCAACCAAGGCAAGTGGCTGCACCATGAGATTGGTGAGACGGAGCCGACAGACTTCTGCATCGGTGCGGCCGGCTATCCTGAAAAGCACTCAGAGTCCCCGAATATCTCCACAGATATGGACCACCTCAAGGCGAAGATCGACGCTGGTGCTGGCTTTATTGTCACGCAAATGTTCTTCGACAACGAGGCGTACTTCCGATTTGTCGATGCCTGCCGTGCTGCGGGAATCACCGTTCCGATCATTCCAGGCATCAAGCCGCTGGCGACCCGGGGTCAGGTGACAGTGCTTCCGAAGACGTTCGCCATCAGCCTCCCGGAAGAGCTGACACGAGCCGCCATGGCGACCGAAAACAAGCCGGACCTTCGCAAAGTCGGCATCGACTGGTCAGTCCGCCAATGCGCAGAGTTGATCGCCAACGACGCCCCCTGCCTCCACTTCTATACGATGAGTCGCTCGAAGGCAGTGAAGCAGATCGCGGCGACCTTCTTCGGGAACTAAACAACCTTGAGGAGCTGCGTCGGCTGGTCGATAATCCGGTCTGCGCCAGCTGCTTCGAGCTCCCGCCGGGAGCCGTAGCCCCACATCACCCCGACAGACGTCAGACCGTTGACCTTTGCCCCCTCCATGTCGTGCCTACGGTCTCCGATCATCACGCTCTCTGGACCAAACGGAATGGACGCAATCAACTCAGATTTATTTGACCGAGTCCCGTCCAACTCCGACCCATAAACAGCCTCAAAGTACCGCCGCAGCTTGAAGTGATCAATGATCTTCTCGGCATAGATCTGCGGCTTAGATGTAGCAACCACGAGGCTCCTTCTATGCGCCAGGCCAGCAAGAACATCTGCCATGCCCGGATAGACCTCGTTCTGAAGGTAGCCCACGGTCGAAAACCGCTCCCGATAGAGCCGCAGAGCTTCATCTGCCTGATCTTCTCCCACCAACTCGGCGAACGATCCCCGAAGAGGCGGCCCGATGCACCAGGTGAGTTCATCCTGAGAAGGCACCTCTACTCCCAACTTGACAAGCGCATGGTGAATGCACTTCGTGATCCCCACTTTCGGATCGGTGAGCGTGCCGTCTAGGTCGAACAAAATCGGAGACTCAGGCATGAGACCAGCGGGGAGTTTAGCCTGCTGCTGGGCTTCCCCGCTGTCATAATCTGGCCCACTCGTGGGCGAGTGGCGGAATTGGCAGACGCGCTGGTTTTAGGTACCAGTGCCGCAAGGCGTGAGGGTTCGAGTCCCTTCTTGCCCACCAACTATCCCCAGTGGATAGCCATGTCGCCGCCCATGGACTGGATGTAGTTCAGCTGGGCGTCGTGGTACATCATGTGCATCGCGGCGAATGTCGCACCTTCGTAGACCGACGTCTCGTTTCCGCCAACCGTCACGATCTCAAGAAGCTTGTCCTCTGGCGTGTTGTCCACCGCAGACTTGAGCTCTTCCACAGATGCCTTGATGCCCTCAACCGCATCTGCCGTAAAGGCAAAATCTACCGGAGCCGTAGCCCAGCCATCCTTCCAAGGCCACTCTGTCGGATCATCGCCCCTAATTCGCGCCGAGATCATCTGATTCACGAAAATCGTCTCGTAAACGAAGTCGATCGCCTTGCGTCCACCGTCGCCTGGCGATGCCTGAAGCTGTGCGTCGGTGAGAGCTTCCAAATCCTGCACAAATCGCGTGCAGGCCCCGTCGAGGCTCTCTATTGCATGTGATCTCAAATCGAGCTGTGCCATGGTTAGAGCTTACACGCAGACCACTGTATTCGTTCCCTCGCTCCCTGCCATAATTAGCCATGTTCCCCGAGAGCCTCAAGACAGAATACGACGAGAATGGATACATCCTGATCCGGTCGTTCTTCAGCTCTGACGAAGTCCACGCGATCCTTAAGGAGCTGGAGCGCGTCATCAAGGAGAACCAGGATACGATGGGGGAACGTGCCTTTTATGAGGACATCACCAAGCCTCACACGCTCAAGCAGATTCAGAAGGTGTTTGAACTCGATCCCTACTTTGACGACGTCTTCTTCAAGTCTCGATTCGCAGAGCTTGCATCCCATCTCTTGGGAGAGAAGGCAAAGGGCGAGAACATGCAGTTCTTCAACAAGCCCGCCGGTGCCGGAATGCCGACGCCGCCACACCAAGATGGCTGGTACTTCATGCTGAACCCCTGCAGTGCGCTCACCATGTGGTTTGCGCTCGACTTTGCTGACGAACAGAATGGCTGTGTCCGGTACATCGCCCGGTCACACAAGGACGGCATGAGGGCACACGGCAAAACAGGCACACTTGGCTTCAGCCAGGGCCTGCTCGACTTCCCCGCTCCAGGAGACGATGAGAACGAAGTGAGCTTCGAAGTCCAACCAGGCGACCTTCTGGTGCACGACGCCCTCACGGTCCATTGGGCGGAAGGCAACAGCAGCGCCACGCGCAGCCGCAAGGCCCTCGGGTTCATCTACTACGGCGAGAGCGCCAAAGTAGACAAAGAGGCCGCCGAGGCTTACAAACAGAAGCTCTACGACGGCCTCAAAACTGCCGGCAAGATCTAGTGCCAGAGGTATTCAGGATTGATCGGCTTCATGGTGAAGCCCGGTCCTGACCATCTCAAGCTGAGCGAATCACCGCCGCCGATTTCGAACATCTCGACTCTGATCGGATAAAGGCCCTTCTTCAGGCGGATAGCCCCTGCCTTTTCGGTATGGCCGTGAGGTCCGTCGTGATCGACGATGAGCGCGCCTCCTATTCTCAGTCTTGATCCGTCGTCGCTGCCAATTCGGAAGTTATAGAGCCCATCAGCAGGCGCCTTGAGCCAGCCCTTTAGGAGCAGAGCATAGGCGTCATCCTGCGGCTTGAAGGCGGTTCCCACACCATCAACAGTCACTGTGTACTCAGGCTTGAGGGTACTGAAGTCCGGGAGCAGATCCCAGGTGCCGGTGTAGGCGCTCATTCTCAAACCCATGGACAGCTTTGACGGGGGCTTTGCAGAGAACTGCTGGACATCAACTGTCTGGATGTCGCTGGTCAAGCCACTCTTCATCACGTAAACGAACTTGTAGGTGCCAGGTTTGGTCACCTTCAGCGGCTTCGTATAGCGCGGGGAATCACCCGTCGGATCCGAGCCATCCCTAGTCCAGTGCAGTGCCCAAGGCATCTGCTTGGCTCCAGGCACGTCGATCGTCGTCGAGCCATCAAAAAGGATCGCCGTCTCCTTGAGGGCCGGGTTCATCGGGTGATAGTCGATCTCGAGCGCATCGAGCCGCTCAAAGTAGGGCATCAGCCGATTCTGGAAGTCTGGCCACGACTTCTGATCTTCAGCAGTCCAGAGCGTCTCAGCCAATGCGATCATCCGGGGGAAGATCATGTACTCGGCGCGATCAACACTCGAAATCCACTCGGTCCAGACATTGGCTTGGCCGCCAAGAATGTGCGATCGCTCCTCGTCTGTGTCAAGTCCGTCAACGATCGGATTGAAGCCGTAGACCTTCTCCGTGGAGATGTTGTTGTAGGCGTAGTCGAAGTAGCAATGGGAGGTGGGTGACATGATCACGTCTCTTCCCTGCTTCGCTGCGGCGATGCCGCCACTGACACCGCGCCATGACATCACCGTCGCGCCCGGTGCGAGGCCGCCTTCAAGAATCTCGTCCCAGCCGATCAGACGCCGACCGTTCTTGGAAAGGAACCGCTCCATGCGGCGCACAAACCAACTCTGCAGCTCGTGAGTATCCGCCAGGTCTTCGTCTGACATCCGTTTGGCGCAGCTGTCGCAGTTCTCCCAGTGGCCTTTCCAGACTTCGTCTGCTCCGATGTGAATGAACTCGGACGGGAAGAGCTCCATTGTCTCTTCAAGCACTGTCTCCAGGAACTCGAACGTGCTCTCTTTCCCTGCGCAGAAGACATTTGTTGGCGTGTAGCCCACATGCTCACTCTCCGCAACATTGTCGCACCGCAGGTAAGGATACGAGATCGTTGCTGGCAGGCAGTGACCGGGCATTTCAATCTCAGGCACGACCGTCACATGCCGGTCAGCGGCGTACTTGACAATATCGCGAATCTCCTCTTTGCTGTAGAAGCCGCCGTACGGCTTGGCTTGGCCCTCCGACATGATGTATCGGATGTTGCCGAAGTTCCAGTTTCCGCCAGGCCAGACACCACCGGTGTCCTCGCGCCACGCTCCGATGCTGGTGAGCTTGGGATAGGCATCGACTTCCATGCGCCAGCCCCCGTCATCGACAAGGTGCCAGTGGAAGACGTTCATCTTGTGCAGCGCGAGCCAGTCGATGAATCGCTTTGTGTACTCGACGCCGAAGAAGTGCCGGGATTCATCCATCATCATGCCGCGCCACTCCGTGATCGGCTCATCTTCGATCTCCAGCTGTGGAATGCTCAATTGCTTGCTTGTCCGGCCGTCTTCGATATCTGCTGGAAGCAGCTGTCTTAGGGTCTGAACCGCATAGAACGCACCTGCGTCTTCTGCAGCTTCAATGACGATCTCGGTTTGGCTGACTGAAAGCCGGTAGCTCTCTTCGCCGCCGGTGTTTGCACGGCGGAAGATGATCTTGCTGCCGCTGCCAGAATCAAGGCTGATGCCTGAGGCATCCCTGATGATCGTCTTCAGGTGCTCGTCAGCATCAAAATCACCCTGATCTAAGACTTTGGAGCTTGCCGCAAAAACGAAGGGAGCGCCTCCCTTCACAGAGAGATTCTGCGGCTTTGGTAATAGGCTCAGAGGACCCGGGGCTGTGGTCACCGCGGCTGCGAGAAGACAGGAGAGCATGACGATTAGAGTTTGGCCTGCACGGCCATGAGATTGCAAACGTGAAGATGGCGCCCGCAGCCCGATGCGGGGCCGCAGAGCGCCAGTTCTTCTCTCCAACCGGCTTCATCGCCGGATGTTTGTGATCGTGTTGGTGATCACGATCTCTTGCTGACCGATCATGTTCGCCTAGCGGCGACGATCACGGTCATATCTTTCACACCGATCACAGTCACAGTCTCTGTCGTGACGATCTCGGTCATATCTGTCTCGTTCGTACCGGTCCCGGTCATAGCGTTCTCTGCCATATCGGTCGCGATCGTATTTGTCGCGGCGGTCCTGCTGCTTACGGAATTCTTTGTAGTGATTCCGCTGATCCCGCATAAAACGGCGCCATTCCCGCTTCCATCGGCCTTCCGCGTCTCGCCAGTCGTAGTCGATCCGGTCGAGGTGGTTTGTGTAGCCTTCCCAGGCTCGGTGCTCGTCGCGGCTGACGAAGTAACGGGATGAGTAGCGGTTCTCGTGCCGACGCCACTCGTACGGCGGGGACGGGCGCTTGAACCAGTCGTCGTAATCGTAGTATCCGTAGCGATCCCGGGAGTAGTGGTACTCCCTGTATCGGTTCCGGTCTCGATTCAAGTCCAGCGTGATTCCGAAGCGGTTTCCGCTCTTGTCTCGCTGGGAGTAGGAGATGCGGCCATTCATGTCGATCAGGATATTTGATGAGCTTCTTCGATCATCATCATGGTCAAATCCAAAGGCTGCGGTGGCGAGCGTCAAGGTGGAGACGGCGATGGTAAGTAACTTCATTGTCATTTTTCTCCGTGGGCTTGTCTCCATAACGTTTTAGACAGGAAAACGCTTTGCCGTGTTCCCTGTGCCTAGTGTCAAGACATGCTGTGACCGGTTCATTTTGAACCTGCGCACCTGGTCCTGTTGTGATGGTGAAACTGCCAGACCTTCTCAAGACGTAGAGAAGTGGATGCTGCTGCTTTTGCTCGCCGCTATGGCTGTTGGAGATCCTCCGCCACTGCCAGATCGGCCGAAGATCCTCTTCCTGGGCAACAGCCACACGCAGTCTCACAACATCCCCAGGTTAGTCAAGGGCCTGCTGGAAAGCGACGGCTCTGGCCGCAAGGTTGAGACTGCATTTGTCTTCGGCTCATCTACGGACACACTGTGGGCAAATCAGTCCACACGGAAGAGAGTTCAGCTGGGCGAATGGGATGTTGTCGTGATCCAAGGCCAACCGCTCAGCATGTCCAGGAAGTACATCTACTCACAGGACGCGACGGTCGGTTTTGCGAAGCTTGCCCGTGCTTCCGGTGCCAGGCCGATTCTGTTTGCCGAGTGGCCGCGTCGAGGCATCGATGAAGTGGGCTACATCAAGAAGATCTACGGCCGGGTGACGGACCGATGCGATGCGGAAGTGGCCCCGGTGGTTGATGTGTTTGGGGAGATCCTGAAGACATCACCGAAAATGGAGCTCTGGGCTGGAGATGGCAATCACTCTTCGAAGCAGGGCGCGTTTGCGGCGGCATGCGTGATCTATCACCAGCTGCTGGGCAAGGAAGAGCCCCGGCAGATCCCTTCCTCTGTTGAAGGGATCAAGCGGGGCGATCTGATTTATAATGCGGCTTTGAGAACTGTCTCAGCTACAATCCTGCACTGAAACTCGACTTACCGTGGACTTATTCGTCATTTTGCAGCGTTGAATCCTGCTTCTTGGCTGCCAGGCTTGCGCCGAAATAGAGTGTTCCCAGGACGACCACGGCACCTGCAATTGCAGGCCAAAGAGGACCGTTTTGGGCGGCTGCGCCAGCCTCAGCCATTAGTCTGAGTATCTCCGGCCCCTCATCCAGTCCCTTCTGCTGCTCAGCCGTCAATTCTGGCGGTCCTTCAGAACCGGCAAGCTTGATGATTCCGTAGACACTGTAAAGGCCGTAAATTCCAGCCATCACGTGAGTTCCAGTCTGCGACTTTGCAATCAGACGACATACATATCCAGCGGAGGTGCCTACGACGATCGAGAGAATTAAACTCGCTGCAATCGTCCAGGACGGCATCATTGCCTCAGATCCTTCGCCTGTCATCCCACCTAACGCCGCAAACATGATAACCATGCCGAAGACGATATTGATGAGGCAACCCGTCCCGCAACCAGCTGCGGTGCCGCCGACAATTTTCCCAGGATCATTCTGTGCCATTCTTTTTTTCCTCTATTAGGCTACGGATCGGCTAGCTCTTCTGATTCAAAAGCTCGGTCACCGTCGGCAAAATCGCCTTTGCCCAGATCTCGTAGCCGCCGCTACTCAGATGAATCCTGTCCGGCATCATCGTCACCTTTAGTGTGCCAGATGGACGGATAACAAACTTGCC